>MWDX01000037.1 GCA_002070735.1 Parcubacteria group bacterium ADurb.Bin115 | reverse complement strand
ATGATGATGACTACGATGATGATGACTACGATGATGATGACTACGATGATGATTTTTAATCTTAATCTATAACAACATCCTCTTAACACTCAAAAACCCGCTTAAATGAGCGGGCTTTTTATAACAATAAACTAATGGATAACAATAAAGTCGACAATTAATCGTGAAAATCTAAACACAAACTATATGAAGACGAAAATCAAAATGATGCGATAACAATTCTTTCCCCTGCAAATTTCTAAAACCCGCCGCATTAAAGCGCTAGCTACGCCCTTCCCTTGATAATCGACGCGAGTAGCCGCGTCTTCGATATGAACAGCCAAACGTCCTTGATAATAGAATTTAAGAGCTAACAACAAGCGCAAAGTACCGACAATTTCTTTCTTGTCTAAAACAACGTAAATTTCAATACCAAACGCTCGCAATCTTGAAATATCTTTTCAGCCATCTCTACACTTAAATTCTTAAAAGGCCGCAAATTGGTTAGGGTTTAAAAAAAGAAGGACAGCTTAAATCTTCTAAACTAAGTTTCTGGTATAATAAGACCTACACCAAACTTAATCAGTCGCAATCATTACTGGTATCTCCAAAGCGTCATCAAGACCGGCTAAACCGGAAGGATTGTCTTTCTTTAAAATTAAACTGCCTCGATTGCTATAAGCGTCCTTATCGGCCACAAAAGATAAGGTGACTTCAAAGGGAACAAAATCGTTCGTCATCCAATCACCTTGTGCTTGAGCCACACCCTGAGCAATAATCTTACCATCCCAATCAGTCAAAAAGACCGGAAAACTGCCTTCGAAAAACCAAGAACCGCGCGCCCTGCCCTTTACCGTTAAAGGACTAATGATATCTTGATTGGGGCGAGGAGACTCTAAAATAATATTATCAGACGCCTCTAATTCATTGCCGATATTTTCAGTAAAATTCTGTCCGCCATAACGGCATTGGCGGGGATATGATTCCATGACAACGCCGCTTAAAGCGGAGCACTCCTCAAAATTGTCGACCGCCGACAACCACCTTACTCTCTTTATCCCTGGTAAACGCAAAAGATTAACTTCAACTTGCGGCTGGCAACTGCACATAGTAATGGAAATACCCGCCCAAGCTTCAACCGGAGCGATATAGACTGTAGCGCCATCACTAGAAATGCCCAAATTGCTAGCTATCTGCTGGCAATTACCGCTGGTAGCGGCCTTAATCACAATGGTCGCTATTTGCTTTAAATCATAATTTCCATCCGCTAAAAGTAAAGGTTTTTCCGTGGTAATCGTCTGACGGTAGCCGTCGCTATCCATCTTGGCGCCATTACAATATTTGGAAGCATCTTCATCTGAAATTAGATAAGAGTTAATTTTAGCCGATGGTTCAATTTTTTGTAAGATGCCGTCTTGGATAAAAAAATAAGCGCTTACGTCGACTGAAGGCGAAGTAGTCATCGGCTCGCCTTCTTGATGGTCAACATAATTGACAATTATCTGACCGCCCCTAATTTCAAGATTCTGCAAAGCGATTCGATCGCCAAGGAAAACAGCATTGGTACCCTGAATGCCAGAATTAAGATTGATGGCGGCGGCGACATAGAAAAAAGAACCGCTTCCTTCAGACTCTTCAAGCAGTAAAACCGCCGCATCATCGCGACCGTCATTGTTTAAATCGCCAAACACCGGCTGACCGAATATGCTAACTTTATTGTCAGCGGAATTCCCATTCATCAGAGTTATCACTTGGCCATCGATAAAATAAGTTACAGACGATGGCTGAAAAACGACCTCAGTAGAAGGAATAGCTAAAGAAGGCCGGCGAATAAGCCATTCCCTGACGGCCAAATAAAATCCGACAACTATCAAAAATAATCCTAACAAAAATAAAAATCTCCTTAATCCCAATTGCTTCATATATTATATCTTTATTTTTCATTATCTAACGCCAGCTTCATCAGGAATATTGTCTCTGTTCTGAGTTTCGATTTAACCCAAGCCTTCTGTTTTTCATCTAAGAGTTCGCCCATACCGGAAAGAAAGTTGCGATCCGTAGTCTTTGCCAACAACTCAATATTCTTCTGGAGAAATTCTTTATAGGTCATGCCGGTACGTTTTTCCACGATTTGTTTATTAACTGGCCAATTATCCTTTAAAAAGAAATAGACATCAAAAATATCTCGGTTGGTTTTACCAATTCTTTCATACATCGCACAAAGTTTATGAGCCGCCATATCTTCCTTAATCATCACTTTCATTGGAATACCGATGTATGACTTAACTTCATATTGAGAACCAAAATCTCTGCGATTAATTTCCACTTTCATATTTTGAGCCCCAATAACTTTCTCTTCATAAGAAAGCAAATAAAAAAAATTAAACTTTTTCATTTTAGCCTCCTTAAGAGTTCCGTAGCTTTCTAAGATCCCTTTAACTCTATTGAAAACTTGATCTTCTTTAGTTGCGTCCAACAAATCAAAATCAAGGTCTACTGAAAAACGATTGAGATTGTAAAAAAGAAAAGCGGCCGTTCCTCCCTTGAAACCAAGAAAAGGTCCAACCTGGGAATCGGTAAATATGTCCTTAAGGATTCTAATGAGAATATTTTTATGTGTAGTTATATCTAGTGTCATAAATTTATTGGCTTTGCTTAGATTTAAAATCTTTATAGTATTGCTTGACTTTTTGGGCCATGCGCTTATTTCCATACATCGGCAAAATTGAAAATACCTTATCCCAAGCTAGAGGCGACAAATTATCAAAATGGTAATCTTTGTTTAAATAAACAATGTCTAAAAATGCTCTTTCTTTTGAAGCCACCGAATAAAATCCTTTGTTTTCTATTCCCGAGTTATTATTAAGAACATTGGTTTTTAATTTCTTGAAAGAAAAAATCTGTCCATCGCAATCTATTTCTTTTGTCTGATAGGAAGCAACAAAAATTTGGCTGTAATGCTGGAATGTAACTCCGGCTTCAGCTAAGACTGTTTCAAAACTTACATAAGCCGGGATAAATATCTTTGTTGCTAATTCAAGTTTATTATAATTTTTATCTTTGGCATATAACCCCCTGCGAATACTGTACAACTGTCCATTTTTTATATAGGAATATATTCTGCGTCTCAAAAGAGCCGGATTACTCTCTCCAGAAGCTAACAGTATCTCCTTAAAAGAGAAGACCGTATTATTACTTTTGAGAATATTCAAAATGTTAGCTTTTCCCATATATTTATACTTTATCAGTTAAATGTTACCCGTGATGTTACCTTTAACTCTTATTATATACTACAATAAAAACTAATACAAGGTGGTTAATAGACATAATATCCTATGTTACTTTTCTACAAAAGCAAATTGCCATTCAATATTTTTATTTTCCATTTGCATAACTTTTATGCCTCTATCTAATAAATTCCCTCTAATCCTATCCGACAAAAAATAATTCTTTTTTTCTAAAGCATTTTTAATTTTTTCTATTTCTATATTTATTTTTTCTAATGTTAATTTGGGCTTATATAAATATTCACTGTAAAATTTAAACAACTCATTTAAAACATCTTCGCTATTTTTATTAAAAAATAAATTTAAAATTGCTCCCAAATTCTTAATTTTTTGATACAAATAGACTATCTCTTTCTCGTTAGCCCGATTTCTAATTTTATTTATTAAAATTAGAAGAATTTTATTTAAAACAACTAATGCTTTCGCTGTATTAAAATCATCATCCATTGCTACAAAAAAATCATTTATTATTATACTTATTTCTTCTAATTCAAAATTGTCTAGATTTATATTTGTATTATAATTATCCTCAACTAAAATAAAAGTTTTATGAAAATTAGCAATATTGTTTAAATTATCTATAAATATCCTATCTTGAAGATTAATATCGGATCGATAATGAAAAGTGTTAATTACATAAATCAATAATTCCGCTCCATATTTATCTAGTCCGTCTTTAGCGGTGATAAAATTACCTAAAGATTTAGACATTTTTACCCCATTTATATTCAATAACCCGCTATACATCCAATAATTAACAAAAGGCTTGCTATTATGAGCTTCGCACTGAGCTAACTCATTCTCATGATGAGGAAAATTAAGATCTAACCCCCCTCCATGTATATCAATACTCTCTCCTAAGATATCGTTACTCATAACAGAGCATTCTATATGCCAACCCGGTCTTCCCTTACCCCACGGAGACAACCAATAAAAACCCGCTTCATTTTCAGATTTCCATAAAGCAAAATCTAAAACATTTTTTTTATCCTGCTCTTTTTCCCAAACTTTACCTTGTAATTTTTCTAATTCCTGACCAGACAATTTACCATAATCTAATTTTTTGCTCACATCAAAGTAAACATTTCCTTTTTCTGTTGTATAAGCATAACCCTTGGCTATTAAATCTTGTATATAAATAATTATTTTATCAATATACTTTGTAACCCTGGGATTATAATCTGGCTTTTTAATATTAAAAGCGGTTAAAATTTGTTCATATTCTTTAATATAAAGGGAAGAAATGGTATTATGGGAAACTCTTTTTTGTTTAGCTTTATTTATTATTTTATCGTCAATGTCGGTAATATTCTGCACAAAAAAAACCTTATATCCCTTATATGTAAGATAATTTCTGATGATATTGAATCTTAAAGCAACTAAAACGTGTCCTATATGAGGAGAGTCGTATGGGGTAATACCACAAACATACATTTTAATTTCACCCTCTTTAATAGTGATTAAATTTTCTTTCTTTTTTGTTTTATAGTTATATATTTTCATTAATAACTTAACTTAACAATCTTTTTATCTTTTTAATATTGACGAAAATAGCACTTTTAATATTATAACCCTCGTTTTCGGGCAATTCTTTTACATAGTTTAACCATTTACCATCAGTATAATTTTTGGCCTTGCCTATTAATTCAAAACCAACACAAGATTTTTTCCATTCTGGATTCCAAATTACCAGTGAAACATTATTATTATAATTTATATTTTTAATAGATTCTTTTATGTGAGCATTGGAAATTATGATTTGATCATTAATTACTTGTACATAGGTTATAGCAATATTATGAGGCTTACCAGATTTATTGACGGTAGCCAATCCCAGGGCATTTGATTCTATAAATTTTTTTAAAGATGAAGAAATTAACATATTAATATTTAATTATATAAAATTGCATAAAAATACTATCTTATAAATCTGTTCCGAAGTTAGTGTTATTATTATTTATTTGCCGCCTAGCTCCAACTTTCTTTTAAATTATCTAAAAGCATTTTTTGGAGTAATTCTTTAGGGATTAATTCCACTTTATTTGTTTTCGCTAATTCCATGGCCTCTTTAGTAAAAACGCTCGTAGTGATAACCATGGCCTTATTACAATCGTAGTGATTTCTAGCGGCGACGGCCTCTTGAATGGCACTATTGCCCACGCTCCAATCTTTATAACATTTTGCCTGAATCAAAATTCTCTCCTGATTTTTAGTCGCTATTAAGTCGCCCCCCTGGTCTCCTGTTTTTCCATTAAACAGTACGGAATACCCCATAGTCTCATAAAGACGATATAACAAATGCTCAAAATCAGACCCACTTAATTTTGAAAAACTATTAGTGGTTGCGCTGATGCTATTAACGGTTAGATCAAACTCTTTCTTATCAATGTAGTTGGCTAAAAGGATACAAATTTCTGAAAAAGAAAAATCGATTCCTTTTTGATATAAAAAATCTTTTAAGTCATTTATCCTGTCCCAACTGATTTTATAATTTCTTCTAGTCCAAACATTTTTATTCTTTTCCTGACCAAGACCAAATCGGGATATAAAATTATTGATATATTCTTCAAGTCCTGCTTTTTGAATAGTGTTTAATATATTTTCAACTTTGGCTTTACGGGCATTTTCTTTACTCTTTTTTAAAACTTCACTCCCAACAATTACCAAAACAATTAGCCCAACCTCACTGGCTAGGGTAGCGAAGAAAGTGGCGGTTCCCGCATTATAAGCCAATATCAGACAAACGATAAAAAAGACAATAAGTCCGCTAATGAATTTAACGCCATCGTCTTCCTTGTAATTTTTATATCTTCTCTTGTAATATCTGGCCATAAATTTGATTAATTACTTTTTAGAGTCTTTTTCGCCAATCGTCTGCGATAAAAGAATTTGCGAATTTCCTCAATCAGCACGATCGATGTCGCTATCGGTACAATGAGCAACCAATCGGAAAGATTAAGTGGTGCGGTTTTCAAGAATGTATTCATCACCGGAGTGTAAACAACGAGCAGTTGAAGCACGATGACAATGATTGTCGCGCCCACTAAGTATTTGTTAGAAAACGGATTCATCCTAAAAATAGATTTACTCTCGGATCTGCAATTCCAAGCATTAAACCACTGAAAGACGGCCAAAACGGTAAGTGTCATCGTCCGGGCTTTTGTCAAATCCCCTTCGTAGTAATCTTTGAAAAGAATAAGAGAACCGAAAGCCATGACAAGAGACATAAGCACCATTCTTTTTGCCATTAATTTATCAACGAGAAATTTATTCGGCTTCTCAAACTTATCGTCGAGCAAATGATGCTCTTTCGGTTCCATGGCCAGCGACACATCAATAAAGCCGTCAGTGACGAAATTCAGCCAGATAATCTGTGCCGCTAATATTGGCAAGGGGTATCCCAAAATAAGGGATCCTATAATCGCAAACACCTCCCCCATGCCCGTTGAGAAAAGATATAAGATAACTTTCTTGATGGTTTTGTAGATATTGCGTCCCTCCTCGATTGCTGACACAATACTCTCCAAGTTGTCGTCGAGAAGGACAATATCAGAGGCCTCCTTCGCCACTTCGGTGCCGATATTACCCATCGCTACTCCAAGATCGGCGGCGACCAACGAGGGCGCGTCGTTAACTCCGTCTCCGGTCATAGCCACCACTTCTCCACGCGCCCGATAGGCGCTAATAATCCTCATTTTGTGTTCCGGATTCACTCGAGCAAAAACCGATATACTCTTGAGTCGTTCGACAATTCGGCGTCGGACATTCCGTCAATTTCCGACCCGGTAAGCACTTCGTCACCTTCATGCCAAATACCAATTTCTTTAGCTATAGCTTGGGCAGTTATCTTGTGATCACCAGTAATCATTACTACCTTCACTCCGGCAGACTCGGCTTTCTTTATGGCCGAGGCCGCTTCCGGTCTGGTCGCGTCTCTCATGCCATAAAAACCAACAAAAGAAAGGCCTCGTATTTTTTCCGGCTTGAGTATTTTCCCGGCGGCGTCAGGATTAATAGCAAAAGCAAGCACGCGCAAGCCTTCTTGCGACATCTGATAAAAAATAGACTCAAGATTTTTTCGTTCTGCGGGTGTAAGTTCTTTGCGTTTGCCGTCCAACCAGATTGTCTCTGATAGTTTCAAGATAACTTCGGGGGCACCAACAACGGTCAAAAAATTCTTATTTTCAATATTATGGAGAACAGCGTGATATTTTAGCCTGTAATCGAACGGGCTTTCTCCAACAAGCGGAGACTCGCGTTCAATATCTTCTTTATGAAAGCCTAGTTTTTGAGAAAACACGAGCATGGCCGCTTCGGTAGGATCTCCGGAGACCCGCCAGCGTTTGTCTTCTTTTCCGTACATAATCCGGGCGTTGGCGCAAAAAGTACCAATCTTTCCGGCAAGTAAAAGTTCTGGATAATTGGCGGCGTCAATAATACGACCGTCCAAGCTAATCTTCCCCTTTGGTTCATACCCAATGCCTTCGACATCAAACATCTTCTCTGCCACATACACCTTTTGAATCACCAGCTCGTTTTTGGTGATCGTGCCGGTTTTATCAACCGCAATAATACTTGCTTGTCCCAAAGCCTCAACTGCCTGCAGTTTCTTTACGAGCGCATTACGCTTGCTCATGCGCCAAACACCCATAGCGAGAATGAGAGTGACGACAATAGGGAGTCCTTCCGGTATGATTGATACCGACAAAGAAACAATGGTCGTAAACATATCTTTAACCGGCTTGCCAACCGCAATGCCTAAAATAAAGATCACTACCGAAATAATCGCGACAATGGCGATGATAAAGCGTGAAAGGTAACGGATATTGCCCTTAAGCGGAATCTCGGTATTAACCGATGCAATCTTGCTGGCAATTGTACCAATAGCAGTTTGTGAACCAGTGGCAATAACTAACGCTCGGCCATTGCCAGCGACAATATTCGTCCCTTTGTACACAATATTTTTATACTGCCCGACCGTTTCTCCCGCCGCCTGCCTTTCACTCGTTTTATGTATCGGCTCCGATTCTCCGGTAAGAGCCGCCTCGTCTACTTTAAGATTATGGGAGAGTATTACCCGTGAGTCAGCAGGAATTCTCTCTCCTTCTTGGAGAATAAGAATATCACCCGGCACCAGTTCCGTATCCGAAATAATAATCTCTTTACCATCTCTAAGTACAGTGGCCTTAGTTTCGACGAATTTCTTGAGCGCAAGCAAGGTGTTCTGGGCTTTGCCCTCCTGAATCGTCCCGACAATGGCATTGAAGAGAAGGATGGCCAGAATAATTGAACCGTCGACCACCTCTCCCATCGCGAAGACTATAATACTGGCGGCTACCAGTATGTAAATGAGCGGGCTTTGAAATTGACGCAGGAAAATAGTAAAAATGCCGTCCACCTTGGCGTCGGGCAATTTATTTAATCCATACTGCTTCAATCGCAGGGTTACTTCCTGACTATTTAAACCGCGTTCGCTTGAATGTAATTCTTCAATAACGGCAGTTGATGATTTTGTATGCCAAAGATTATTCATAAATTTTTATTTTAATACTCCAGCGATTTCTCGGCTGGAGAGATATTGCCCAGAACCTTGTGTGGAAAGTAGTTCCAGGCATCGGTTACCAATTTAAAAACATAGCTCAATTCCAAAACGTCTCCGCCCTGA
>MWDX01000036.1 GCA_002070735.1 Parcubacteria group bacterium ADurb.Bin115 | reverse complement strand
ATTAAAAATAATAATTGTTGAAATTCTTTACTATTAATTAATGAATTAATTGAAATTTTGCTTAATCGTTGCACTTTCGCCCAAAATTTAGAATTAGAAAAGGAAATCAAGGAAACCGAGCAAAAGTTAGACAAACTCGTTAACGCCTTTTTGGACGGCTCAATTGAAAAGGAAATTTATCTTATCAAAAAAGGATAAACTCATTAAAACAAAAACAGACCTTAACAAAAGAAAGGCTGATTTTAGGCGAAAGGGAAACAATTGGATTGAACCATTGAAAAAATGGATTTTATCTGCTCACCACACTGAAAAACTGGCTTCGTCAAACGATTTTAATGAAATCAAATCGTTTGTGGAAAAAATTGGAACGAATCGCCTCTGAATTTGAAGAAGTTTAACTTAGTCGGGGTACTGGGACTTGAACCCAGAATCTCCTGCTCCCAAAGCAGGCGCCTTAGCCAATTAGGCCATACCCCGTATAAAGTAAAAAAGTTATAAAGTTATAGAATTATTCGCTTAAAGCATGGTGCTCGAAGTCATCACTTTATAACTTTATAACTTTTTCGCATTTGTGCCCCGGGTCAGAATCGGACTGACGACACAAGGATTTTCCTTTAGCGGCGCTTAGGTTTCCCTAAGGATTGGACTATATCATCCCCGTTTTATCAAAAGGATAAAGGGCGGGGTCGGGCGCTCGCGGCGGGATTATTGTTGGGCGCACCCGCTAGTCTCTACACCTTCTTCAATTTTAAACCCAATTGAAGCTTGGCTCGGGATTACCCGGCGCATAACGCTGAGGGCTTCCCCGAATTCACCCGATTTTCATTCCAGTGTTTCCACTGAACGGACCGAAAATCCAGTCCTTTGCTCTACCACTGAGCTACCGAGGCTCGACTAAAAACAGATTAGTTGCGGGAGTCGGATTCGAACCGACGACCTCCAGGTTATGGGCCTGGCGAGCTGCCAACTGCTCTATCCCGCGATTCTTTTATTTTAAAGCTGAAGTGGGCAATGGAGGATTCGAACCTCCGACCTCAACATTATCAGTGTTGCGCTCTAACCAACTGAGCTAATTGCCCTTAATTATGGGAAAATAACAATAAAAAATAAGTTTCTGGCAACTTCTGGATAAAATATAACAGAAGAGTAATAAAAAAGCAAGAGTTTTTCGGCTTATTTCTAGGACAAAGAAGCTGCCAGGGCGTACAACTCGCTTTTTAAATCTGTTTTTCCTTGTTTGTTTTTATAATCTAATTCTAAAAAAGTTTGGAAGTAATGATCCAGTTCGTTTAGAGAAAATTTATTGGCTTGACTGTTACTTTTTTTTATCACAAAGGGATGTAGTTTGAGTTGACTAGCCAATTGAGCTTCGCTGAGGCGGTTCTGATTTTGTATTTGTTTGATTTGAAGAATAATTTTAAATTGCCTTTGGCACATGGCGAGAATATATTCAGCGCTCAGGCCGGCAATAAATTGTTCTTCCAGTAGTTTAAGGGCTAATTTGCTGTTTTTATAACCGAAGGCATCGGTAAGGGCGAAAATATTATCTTCCACTTCATTTTTTACTAACGCTTGAATTAATGATTCGTCGATAATTTTATTTTTGCCAGCGGCTGTTAGTTTTTGAATTTCATTATTGAGGCGCCATAAGTCGTTGCCCGTTCGAGCAATTAGTAGAGATAAGGCATTAGGCGAGATTTTACCGCCTTGATTTTCAATTTCTTTTTGGGCGAAATTGAGCACTTGGGCGTTGTTTAATAATTTAAACTCTTGTACAAAAGGCTGTTGTAATAACCAATTATATAATTTTTTTGCCCCCGTTTTTAATTTGGACACAGTGATTTCATTTTCGTTAAAAATGAGGGCGTTATCTTCAGTGCCGGAATTTTTTTTGCATAATTGCCAGGCGGTTTCAAAAATAGCTTCATTTTTATTACTAAAAATATCTTCCACAATTACCATGCGTTTCTTGGTGAACAGGGAGCCGCTACTGATTTTTTCTTGCAGTTCGGCGTCGGAAGTTTGGCGACCATCAAGAATAATCAAACTCTGCCCCAGAGAATCAATCGCGGACATGAAGCGCTGTTTTAGTTCATTTAATTTTTGCTGGCGACGGAAAGAGTCGGCGCCATGGAGCAGGAAGATCATAGAGAAATTATTTTCCAGTTGTCTATTTTTTGACCAAGAAACCTTTCGCCTAATTTAATAAAATTTTCCGGCTTGTCGCTTAAATAGAAATGTCGGCTACCGGGTTTTTTATGAGCAGATACCAGGTTGTTATGTTTTATGAGATAATTTTTTAAGCTATTGGCCACAATTTCTCCAGGATCGGGGACGCGACAGTTATTTCCCATGATGCGGCGTATGTCTTTTAATAGAAAGGAGTAATGAGTGCAGCCGAGAATTAAAGTTTTAATCTTTTTAATCTTTAATGGTCTCAGATACTTTTTTAAAAGTTTATTCGTGACATCGCTGCCAGCCAAACCTTCTTCAATTAAAGGAACAAGCAAAGGGGCGCTGTTGCTGACAACAGAAGCTTGCGGATTTAATTTTTTGATTTCGTGTTCATAGGCCTTGGAAGCGATAGTGGCGCGCGTTCCGATTACTCCTATATTATTACTTTTGGAGGCATATTCTGCCAAAGGGATGATAACACCAAGAATGCGTCGGTCGGGATATTTTTCTGGGAGATATTCTTGTTGTAGGCGGCGTAAAGCTTGGGAAGAGGCGGTATTGCAGGCTAAAATTACTAAACGGCAACCTTGAGAGAATAGAAAATCCATTGCTTCTTTCGTATAGCGGTAAATTACTTCTTGAGAATGTCCGCCATAGGGCACGCGGGCGGTGTCGCCAAGATAGAGGTAGTCATATGGCGGTAATTTTTCCAGAAGATGCTTGAGTACGGTTAAGCCCCCTAGTCCGGAATCAAAGACGCCGATGCTGGATTTTGTTTTATTTTTTAGCATAGAATTTAAACTGGTCGCCTCTTTCTTTATAGTTTTTAAAAATACCGAAGCTGGCGCAGGCCGTGGATAATAAGATAATATCGCCGGCAATAGCTTTTTTTCTGGCCGCGCTTATTGCTTCGGCCATAGTGTCGGCAAAATAGATATTTTTCTTGTTGAATCCGGCCATTTTTACCTCCACGAACAAACGAGGAGTCGCTGTTCCTTTTAGTAAGATTAAGGCCTTTACTTTTTTATTAATAAGTTTAGCTAGGGGTTTAAAATCAGCTCCTTTGTCCGCTCCGCCAGCAATTAGGATGATTGGTTCCTGAAAAGAGATTAAATCTAAGGCAGTGCTTTCTGGAGTCGTAGAAAAACTGTTATCAAAATATTTAATACCGTTTTTTTCTCCGACAAATTCCAGCCGATGTTCCAGATTTTTAAAGTTTTTAATGGCTTTTTTGTATGTTTGTGCGGAAATTTTTAAAACTCGGCTTAAGGCTACCGCCGCACCGATATTTTCTTGGTTGTATATACCCCGCAAACAAGAAGGCAGAGTTGAAGCTTCAAAGTAAATTATTTTACCCGGCAATTTTTCTTTTTCTAACCTAGAACGCAAATTATTATTGGCTACCAGAAGTTTGTTTTCCGGATGTTTGGCAATCTTAAGTTTAGCCTGCCAGTAGGCGTAAAGAGAATGGTGGTAATTAGGATTAAGAGGGTCGGCGGGTGATAAATGTTCTTTGAAGAGATTAGTAATAACGGCATATCGTGGACCGAAGTGCATATCTTCAAGTTGAAAGCTAGATAATTCCATAATCACCCAGTCGTTTTTTTTTATTTTATCAAAAAAATTGAAAGGGGCGATACCGATATTGCCTCCTAAAAAAATTTTTTTACCGGCCTTTTTTAAAATGGCAGCGATAATTGAGGCGGTTGTTCCTTTGCCTTTGCTGCCGGTAACTCCAATCGTGTTTTTAGTTGGACAGGCGGCAAAAAAATATTCCATCGCGCTGCTTACCAGTACTCCTTTTTTAAGAGCCGTTTGCACGCCGGGGCAAGACAGGGGCCAGCCGGGGGAGCGAAACAAAACTTCAAAGTCATCTAGATTTTTGTTAAAGTTTGCTTCTGTCCTCCAAGCTAATTTATCCAAGTGTTTTTTAAATAAAGGAGTAGCGCTGATGATATCTTTTAACTGTGTTTCTGTTCTTTGGTCGCAGATAGTAACGACGTGTTTATAGCCATGCTTAAAAATCCAAGCTAAGAAAGCTTGGTTTTCTTTGCCTAGACCTAAGAGGGCGATATTTTGCGAATTAAGAAACATATTATTTTAATTCTCCCCAATTTTGGCCGCTGGCCGCTTCCACAATTATCGGTACCGATAAGGGCAGAGCTTCGGCCATTAGTTTTTTGAGCGGTTCAATATATTTTTCCAGCTTATCGCTTTTAATTTCAAAAATCAATTCATCATGAACTTGGAGTAAAAGGCGAATATCATTTTTTTTGTCCTGGATATAATCGTCAATATTAAGCATAGCTTTTTTAATCATATCGGCGGCTGTCCCTTGGATCGGCATATTGATGGCCATGCGTTCGGCGGCGTGGCGCACCTGGATAAAATCTGCGTTTAAGTCGGGAAGAGGGCGGCGACGTCCAAAAAGAGTTTCCGCGTAGCCTTTGTTTCTGGCATCGGCAATGAATTTATCCATCATTTTTTTTATGCCCGGATAAACCTCAAAATAGCGGTCGATAAAATCCTTAGCTTGGCTATAGCTGATGCCCGCGCCCTGACTTAAGCCATGGGGGCCTTGGCCGTAGAGGATGCCAAAATTAATAGCTTTAGCGGCACGACGCATTTCTTTGGTTACCTCTTGCCAGGCGACGCCGTTGATAGCGGCAGCGGTAGCGGTATGGATGTCTTCATTTTTTTGGAAGGCAGTTATCATCTTTTTATCTTGGGAAAGGTGGGTGGCAAGGCGAAGTTCGATTTGTGAATAATCAAGGCTAAGCAGAGAATAACCTTCAGCCGCCACGAAAGCGGCTCTGATTTCCCGGCCCTCTTCGGTGCGGGTGGGGATATTTTGTAAATTGGGTTCAGTAGAAGAGAGGCGGCCGGTGGCAGTAACACTTTGGTTATAGCTGGTATGGACTCGTCCGTCTTTAGGATTGATCATTTTTGGCAAAGCTAAAACATAGGTGTTTTGTAGTTTGCTTAATTCGCGATATTCTTGGATTAAAGCGATAATCTCATGTTGGTCGCGTAATTTTTCTAATTCTTCGTCAGCGGTAGAAATACCAGTCTTAGTTTTTTTCAAACCATGCGTATCCAGTTGTAAGTTTTCAAACAAAATATGTTGCAGCTGTTTGGTGGAGTTGAGATTAAATTCTTCCTTGCCTAAACTATAAGCTTCTTTAGTAAGATTGTTTAGGCGTTTTTCTAATTTTTTTGCCAATTGCGCCAAAGGTTTAGGGTTTAGTTTAATACCATTTTCTTCCATCTCTCCTAAGACGGTAATCAGGGGTAATTCTAAATTGATAAATAGTTTATCTAATTTCTCTTTTTTTAATTTTTTACTAAGGATTGCTTGTAATTGCCAGGCACAGTCGGCGTCTTCGCCGGCGTACTGCGCCATTTTTTCTGCAGGAACCTGAGAGAAGGAAAGAGCCTCCTGACCCTTGCCGATTAATTCTTCGGTGCTGATTTTTTCCCAAGCCAGTTCGCGGAAAGAAACCCCGTCCAGTCCGTGCTGGCGATTATCGGGATTAAGCAAGTATGAGGCGAGCAGGCTATCAAAGGCGATTCCTTTTAGCAGTATGCCTTGATTTTTTAAAACGCGCCAATCGAATTTCAGGTTATGTCCGTATTTTTTTATTTTTTCATCCTCTAAGACTATTTGCAATTTTTTTAGCCAGTCATGTCCCACCCCCGCTTTCTTGTAATTGAATAAGTCGGTTTTAGTTGTAGTTTTGGCGTCGAGATGAAGATAATAGGCTTCGTTAGCTTGCCAAGAAAAAGATAGGCCCAGAAGCTGGGCATTAAGCGGATCCAGTCCCTCAGTTTCGGTGTCGATAGCCACAGCGTTTTGCTGTTTTAGTTTCTTGAAGAAAATATTGAAGCTTTGATCATCGGCAATTAGTTGATATTTCTTTTCAGCTTGATTGCGCGCAAATTTATCTTGATATTCTACCTTTGGCGTCTTTTCCTTTTTTAATTGTTCGGCTTGACCGAGATTTTTTATCTGTTTTAATTTACCGAGAAGGGAACGGAACTCCAGTTTTTGAAAAACAGCTTCCGCTCGACTTTCATCAAAAGAATCTAGTTTAAACTCATCCCATTTGATTTTAATCGGCACTTCACGGTTGATTGTAGCCAGGCGTTGACTAAGATAGGCCTTATCTTTATTTTGTAGTAATAATTCCCTGGTTCGTGATTTTATTTTCCCATTATTTTGCGCTACCGCTTTATAGACGCCGTCGAGGGTGTCAAAGGCTTGCAATAATTCGGTCGCGCCTTTTTCGCCGATGCCTTTGACGCCGGGAATATTGTCGCTGGCATCGCCGCGCAAAGCTTTGTAATCAACTATCTGGTCGGGTCTGAGACCATAACGATCTTTTACTTCTTGAGCGCCATAGAGAAGGCTGTCGCTGAAGCCGCGGCTCATGGTATAGACGCTGGTTCGGTCGCTGATGAGCTGGAGGGTATCCATATCGCCGGTGATAATA
>MWDX01000035.1 GCA_002070735.1 Parcubacteria group bacterium ADurb.Bin115 | reverse complement strand
ACCGTTAAGATTCCAATAGGCGGACTGAGCAGTGCTGACGGCCGAATCAAGATAGGCTTTATTAACAGCATCTAAGGAAGAAACCGGAGTAGCGACATTACCGATACGATAGTTGCCGGCATCAATACTATAGTTACCAGAACCAACAACGGTTAGTCTAGTAGCAGGAGTTGATGTTCCAATACCGACAGAGCCAGTTTGATTTATAACCATTCTTGTTAGCATATCGCCAGCAGAATTACCATCATCGGGCTTAGTAAGAAAAGATAGCCCCCCACCCCAAGAATTATCATGATGAGATTCGATCGCCGCTGTAGTAAATTCCGTAGTATCTGTCCAGCGGCTTGCAAATGTTAATCTATTTCCGGCGGTATTTGGAAAGGCACCATCAGTATTTGTCCCGATAACCAAACGCATTGTTTCTACAGTTGATGTTCCAGCATTACCTACTGCCCTTACTCTTAATTTTGCGCCAGCGGACTCAATAGATAATTTTTCAGATGGATTCGTCGTCCCAATCCCGACGTTGCCGGAACCTTTTATTGTCATTAAGCTGGAAGTTCGAAATCCAGAATTATAAAAACTATGAAAATTCATATTAGCCATGCCACCAGAATAATCTACGCCAATTCCCGCAAAAACATCATTGTTTGAAGTCCAAACAATATTTCTCTTTTTTCCTGCAAATGAGCTCCATGAGCCACTAATAAGTGACAGTCCGTTAAGATCTGAGTCAGTATCTCCTAAATAAATATTAGCGCTTGCAGGGGAATAAGAAGAAGAGCCTATTACTAATTTTGAAGAAATTAAAGCATCCCCATTAACATTTAGTTTATAAGATCCTGGATTCGTCGTCCCAATCCCCACATTACCCGTATTAGCGTTGTAAACATTACCGGTTAAGCTCCCCTGCCAGAAACTACTGGTGGCAACTTGGGTGATGATGCTAGTGGTAGTGCTGGCTAAAGCAGAATCCAGGTATTCCTTGGTAATCGCCGCTTTCGGCGTGGCGGAAGTAATCAAGGCGTCATTGATAAAAATATTACCGCCTGATACCTCAAATTTAGCGGAAGGATTACTGATACCGATGCCGACGTTACCGGTATTATAATAAAGGCTGGTGCCGTTACTAATCCACTGGCTGCCGATATAGGGAGCGCCGTTAACATAAAGGGCGTTGGCATTAATAATACCAGCCACGTCTAACGTGTAGGCAGGAGAGGCGGTGCCGATGCCGATGCCGACATTACCTAGAAAATTAAAATTACCGCCGCCGGTATTCTGACCGAAAACGCCAGTAGAGACATCGGCGGCGCTAAGACTTCCGGAAAAATGACTGGCACGCAAAATACCGGAAATATCTAAAGCATAGCCCGAAGAGGTGGCGGTGTTAATACTGAAATTACCGTCTAAGCGGCCGCCGCTCTTCGCCACAAAATCATTGACCAGATTATTCCACTCGCTCGCGGCTAAAGTTCCCGTCACCGGCTTATTATAATCACCGGTAATCGCTTGGGCAGGGGAGATTACAACCAAAGTGGAAAAAATCGAGAAAAACAAAAATAACCAAGCCGCTCCTGGCGCCCGGAGTACTAACCTGCTTATTGTTTTCAGCTTCATCAGCACAAGCAGTAGATAAATAAAACGGCCTAATTTGTCGTGCTTTTTTATCAAGAAGCCAAACTTGGCCAAGCGATAAAATAAGACCGAATTTATGATAAAATTATAGCATTTTTTAAAAAGCAAGGAAAGCGGGAAATACTTAAAAAAAACACTGATCTAAAAATAAAAAAACGCCCTTAAATCAAGCGTGATATTAAAAAAAATAAAATGCTCCTAAAAATCCAACTCCACGCTCCGGCGCGTATTTTCATAAATACCGATACTGGTAAAAATAATGGGGTTAAAATGGTCATAATTTACCACATAAGAGCTGCCGGTCGACAAAGTAGTGGTACCGAAAATATTGTCCTGCCCCAGTTGGCTCAAATCATCAAAGGCGTTAGTTTTACGGAAATCATACAAAAGTCTTTCCGCCCCCGCTTCGGCCGCAAAATAAGCTCGCGTCGATTGCGATTGAACGCCTCCCATCTTTAAACCGGAAACAACAATAGTGGCGCTGCTAAAAATAATCAACATCATCGCGCTGAGGATAAAGATTGTCAGCATAATAGCGCTACCGCGCTGGTGCTTATAAAGTTTTATAATCATATCAATCACTGCGATAATAACGGGAGGCGATCGTGGTTTGGACGCGCATCTCGGAAACATCGGCTTCACGCCCTAAAGACCTGGCGCTTAAATTTATAGAAACATAGGCTTGAGCGTCGTCGTCTTCATGAACGATAAAATGTAAATCATCGATATTAATCTGAGCGGGGGAGATGAAGGCGGAGTCAAAACCGCGTTCCACTTTAAACCGAATGACCCCGTTATCATCGCTTAAATAATAGGCCACACACTGATCGTGATAATTTTTTAAATATAAAACATCGCCGTAAGCATTCGTGCTGGTCGCGAAACGACGATTGGCCGGCAAATGGGCGCAACCGCCAGCGGCGCGCTTGGCCATTCTGATTTCTTTGGAGATAACCTCAAAAAAATATTTAAGATTTTCCTGAACATTCTGAGTAGCAATAGCTTCGCGCTGGCTATTTAAAATCAAGCGAAAAATATCCGTCATTGATAAAAGAATAACAACAAACAAAGACGTGGAAATAATTACTTCTATAAGAGAAATACCGCGATGATTTTTGTAGCGTTTCTTCAGTGCTGACATATTAATCAATAACTTCGACCAGGCCTAAAAAATTAACCCTCACCGTCTTGGTGGTATTATTAAGGCTTTCCCGAAGACGAATATCCATAAAAGTACTGGTAGCGCTGCCGCTTTCCAGACGGGTAATGGGATCGGGGGGTAAAAAAGTGACATTCGCTTGACTAACCTCGACATTGCCCAAACTAAGACTGTCAATACTAATATTGGGGGATAAAGAAATAACATTACCGCCTAAGGCGGGGATGGCCTCGCCGTTATCATATTTTCTATTATCGTTTTCGTCGGCAAAAATAAAATAGGAATGATTGCTACCACTGCCTGAAGACACAAAGACGCCCCAGCCTCCGGGCGGAATTTCCCCGTCATATTTTACCAAGCCCAAAGCATTGGCTTGAGCGAAGCGGATATTGGTGACTAACGTTTGCGCGGACATGGTTAAATCGGTTCTCTGGTTGGTACTATGATAATTCACTAAAAACAAAGCGGTTAAAATAGAAATAATACTCAAACTAACCACTAATTCAATTAAGGTAAAACCGGTCTTCAAACTGACTTTCCTGTCTTTATTTCCAATCATAAAGTTCGGTCTCGACCTCGTAGGTAAAGACTTTATCACGATCATTCCAAGTAATCGTCGCCTTTACCGAGGCGGAAGAAGTGGCGGCATTAATCGATATTAAGCGTTTAAAATTACTCCGCCGGGAATTAGCGGCCACTGTTACCGGCGAATAGTACCAATTATCGTTATTAAAATAAAGGGGACAATCATTGAGACTGGAAGCAACGCGCAAAGTGGGCGACAAATAATCAACGCAATAATCACCGGAATTAATACCGTCTTTCCAGTTTTTGCCCTGCAGCCAATTAGTATCCCGTATTTGACGAACAATTTCTATGCCCTCTTGCGCTAATTGATAGGCGATAATACTGCCGCGATTAATAGTTTGCGCCTGGATGCTCTGCACCGCCAAATTAGCGACACCAATCATGGCCAGCGAGACAATAAGCAACACCGCCATTATTTCAATAATGCTAAAGGCGGGATGACACCGGCTAATTGTGCGCAATCGCTTAAACATAGGACATTCTTATTCCGCCTTCACTTCCCTCCAAAGAGGTAATTGGAAATTAATCGTCAAGACCGGCGAAGAGGTCGAACAAGTATAGAGATCGGGGTCAGTTATCTGTAAAGACACGGACTTCGGATTTTTATTAATAAAAACAATAGTAGTAGTCGACTGCGTCGCCTGAGAAATATAAGCAGCCCCGTCGCTTACTTGCCACCAAAATTGACAGACACCGTCAACGCATAATTGTGGGTTGGAATTAGGTGAAGCAACGGTATAATAACGAGAATTACTGACAAAATCGGTGCTGCTGCCGACAATGATTTCAGTCGGGCTCCAGCTAAAATAAGGAGTGGGAAATTCGTGCTTATAGTTAGTAAAGGTCAGGTGGGGATCTACGGGATTATTAACGCTATTGGCGGCGATATTATCAGTTAAAACCCCGAAAGTATTGGTATCAAAGGGGAATAATTCTGTGGGTTGGTTATTTTCGTCCCACAACTGCAGCCACCAATAATAGGAAGTGCCGTAAGCGGGCTGGAAACTACAATTAGGTCCGGGGCAAACCAACTGGGAAGCAAAGCCGGCAATCTGACCGGAATCATAAACCGGGCTAGAAGTACTATTGGTAGTATTAACAACCACCCGATAAGCGGTTTGGATGCCGCCGCGACGCCACCATTTAAAGGTTACCCGCCGCGCCCCCTGACTGCAGGCATCGCTAAAACTCCAATTGGGCGCCGACATCTTTTTCAAATCTAATTTCCAAAGATAAACTTTATGGTCAAACGTGCCGCAACTGCCATTATTGGCGCAATTGAACATAATGGCGCCAAAGGAACTGGAAGCATAGCCAGAGAAGATTCCTGGCTGAGGGGTAAGATAATTAGTCATCGTCGTCTCCGGCATGATGGCGCTATTTAACTCGATCCATTCGTCGGTACCGATAACATAGGCCCAGCCAAAAACTCTTTCATTCTCATCGTTGTAGCAAGCAATACAGTTATTGCTCGCATTACAAGGCTGCTGACAATTAACATTAAAATCGTAATTAGGGGCAGCCGGGGTACTGGTAGAACCAAAATCAATAAACCCTAAAACCGGATTCCAGGCCAAACCAGAAAAAGTATTATCGCTGTTTAAATTAACGCCATGCTGAGAAAAAGAGCAAGGAGGAACATTAAAACGAAAAGGAAAAGTAAAGGGAAAACGGCCGGCAAAATCATCATCCAAGCAGTTAAAACTGATATATCCCCGAGAAGAGCTGGCTAAGCCGCGAATATTTTCATTAATCGAAGCGTGCGCCACCTCCAAAGACGACGGCAGTAATAAAGCCGCAAACGGCAATAATAAAAACAAAAAATGGCGGAGACGCATATTTATAAATTCTCTTTGATTATAGCATTTTTCACCAATTCTTTCATTATTCTCTCTCCTTTAGAGATCATCGCTAAACGTTCCTTTTCAGTCGCGTCGTCATAACCGGCCAAATGCAGCAAGCCGTGAATCATTAAGAATAATAAAATATAAGTAAATGATTTTTGGGCACCGAAGACTGCTAAATATTTTTGCGGACGGCGGCAGTCGGATAAATTAATAAAGATCTCGCCTAAAGCGCCGGGAGAAATCACCGGCGCGCGGAAAGAAAGAACGTCGGTCGGCTTATCTTTCCCCAGAAAAGCTTGATTTAATCTCTGCAAACGACGGTCGCCAGCCAAAACTAAAGACAGCTCTCCGTCCAGATGTAAACGCTGAGCGGTAAATTCGGCCGCGCGCCGTAAGACTTTCAAGCCCACCGGACGCTTGCTTAAATTTTTAATTTCTATGGAAAACATATTAAGGACGTAATTTTTTGACTATTTTGGATAATAGAGAATAAATAAAATATTTATGTTTAGAAATAACCAAGAGAAAAGAACCGGGGTACACTCGCTCTTCCCCGCCAAAACCGCGCTTAAAACGCGTTACCCCGGGCCACCTTTTTTCATCAATGCCATAAAAATCATAATAACGGCAATGTTTGGCTTTAGCCCTTTGTATCATCCGCCATTGTAAAAGATAGGGGGCCATATACTGCCGGTCGTTATTGGCAGAGGCGCCATGAAGGTAGACCGCCCGACCACCATAGAACGAAAACAAGCCGGCGGCCAAAATTTTACCTTCAAGCCGGGCAAAGTAAAGTTCAATCGCGCCGCCGCCCTTCTCTAAAAGATGGCGATAATGAGCCAAAGAATGACCGCGAAAACCATCGCGTGCCGTTGTGGTCTGTAATAATTGCCAAAAATCGACCAAATCTTCAGACTGACCCGAAACAATTTCCACGCCTTTCTTCTCGGCCAGACGAATATTATATCTAGTTTTGGGATGCATCTGCGATAATAGCTCCTCCTCACTATAGCTTAAATCCAAAAACAAACTTTTTTCAGGTTGAATCGAGGTGATTTTTTGCCCAAAGGAAACAACGGGTAAAGGCCAGTTTTCCGGTTCAAAACGGATTGACATTACCCCTTGGCGCTTGGCTTCTTGAATTAAATCGGCTAAAACTAAGGGCCAGGCAATCTCGGCGCCCTCAGACAAAAGCCAAACCGGTCCCCGTGGTAAGTACCATGACTTAAGGCCAAAACGATTAGTCGTTAACACCTGCGCTAAAACTGCTACCATCCCCTTTTCCTGAAGCCAGGAAAAACGTTTAACCTCACGCTTCTCCGCTAAAGCAATCTGCCGCCAAATACCCGACTGTAAGAGTTCTCCGCCATCCGGCAAAGACTGCAAACTGGCTTCCCAAGTTAAATCGGCCAAATTGTCTTCTTTAGTTAAAATCATAACCTAATTATAGCAAAGGCCGGCCTAAAAACAAAAGCGCCCCTATCAAGGAGCGCTAATATAATATTTATTAAATTGTAAACTACTGAATACCAGCTGGTGTCGCGGTATGAGAACCGGCGGGAACATTACCAGTAGCGGAACCGAGACAATAAGTTAAAGCATAGGAGGCGGTGCTACCACTTCCAGAGTAAGTGTAAGTGTATGTGTTCTCAGTATCATCACAGGTACCGTCGACCGGGAGGGGGGCGGTTGGTATTACCTTAATCAAAGGCGGAGTGGTGGTAGTTAATTGATCCAAAGTATTTGGATAATTATTATTATCATTATAATACATTTCCAAAGCAGTTTGGATTTGTTTGATATCAGAGATACGCTTAGCGTCACGGGCTCTAGCGCGAGCGCTGTTAAGAGCTAAAACCGACATAGTCGAGAGTAAGCCGATGATGGCGATAACCACCAATAATTCAATTAAAGTAAAACCTTTTTTGTTATTCATAGATTCACCCCCTTCCAAAAATTTCCATTTACGCCCTTAATACCGGTAGTAAAAGCGTAAACGCAAATAAATTTTAAGACATTAAAATTATAGCAAAATCCTATAATCGGCACAAGAGTATCACATGTAAGCTAAAAGCAAAAACAATAATCGGCTTTTAAAACTGATTAGCCATATTATACATAGGCATTAAAATAGCGGCCACCATAATACCGACGCCAACACCCATAATAACCATAATGATCGGCTCCATCAGCGTGCTGAGATTGGCCAACATCGCACTCGACTCGCGACCGTAAAAATCAGTAATCTTATCCAGCACCGAATCGATACGCCCTGTCCGTTCGCCGACACTAAGCATTTGCGGCACCATTTTCGGCACATCGTTACTTGCCTCCATTACCGTAGATAGTGGATTGCCGTCATTAATGGATTCTAAAGTGGCTAAAATCAAATCGCGATAAACAACATTACCCACAACGTTAGCGGTGATTTCCAAAGCCCTGGTGATAGTCACCCCGCCTTTAAGCAACGTGGATAAAGTACGGGAAAAGCGCACCAAATAGATATATTTGAATAAACGACCAAAAATTGGCATCTTTAATTTAAAAGTATCCAGTTGATAACGACCAACTTCCGTGCGCAGATAATAACGGACGGCGATAATTAAACCGACTAATGTCAGAATTAACAGAATCAAATAATTTTGCAAGAAATTAGAAATAGCGATGATAATTCTGGTAGCCAGGGGTAATTGCATGCCGGTTTCCGTCAACATACTGGTCAGGTTAGGAATAACGTAAACCATTAAAATTACAGCGACGGCCAACAAACCAACGAGAATGAAAGCGGGATATATCATTGCCCCTTTGATTTTAGAGGCCATATCATAGCTCTTTTCGGTTTCATCAGCCAAATATGTTAAGACCTCATCCAGTTTGCCCGAAGTTTCGCCGCTCTTAATGATATTAACAAAGAATTCGGAAAAAATTTTCGGACGTTTGGCAAAAGCGTCAGAAAGCAAAGCCCCGCTATCGACCTCAAAGGCAATATCAGCAATCATCTTCTTTAAAGAAAAATTATTGGTCTGGTCAATTAATATTAAAAGCGATTCGACCACGGGCACGTTAGCGGCAATCATCACCGAAAACTGACGAGAAAAAATTACCAAATCTTTGACTTTAATCGAATTTAAAAACAAATTAATTTTTGCCTCCAGGCTGTCTGTTTTGTCGGCAATAGCCAACACGCTAAAATTTTGCCGGCTTAAGCGCTTGACGACATCCGCTTCATTAATGCCAACGGTAAGCTCCGATTTGGTCTTGCCGGTGATATTATTTTTAGCCTTGTATTTAAAAATCGGCATAAATTAATAAAAAAATTCAACTAACTTTCAATAACGCGCAAAATTTCTTCCATGGTCGTAATGCCCTTCAGCACCTTGATAATCCCATCTTGATTAATGGAAATAAAGTCCTGACTGGCTTTGACCGCGTCGATATTTAAATTCTTATCCCCGCGATTAATCATTTCTTTCAGTTGGTCATTAATATCAATGACCTCGGAAATAGCGACGCGTCCGGTAAAACCGGTATTTTCGCAATGACTGCAACCGACCGAACGATAAAAGGTATAATTGCTCAAATTATTAAGGTCCTGTAAATCTGGCAATTCTGTTTTTAAAATATGAGCCGGCACATCTTTGAGAGCCGCCGACATTGCAGCCAATTCCGATTCAGGTAAAGTCACGACTTGTCGGCATTTATCGCACAAACGTCGCGCTAAACGCTGAGCCACGACAGTTTTTAGGGTAGAGGCTAAAAGAAAGCGTTCAATCTTCATGTCTAAAAGACGGAAAACTGCCCCCAAGGCGTCATTGGTGTGCAAGGTGGAAATAACTAAATGACCGGTCAAGGAGGCATGAATGGATAATTCCGCCGTCTCCTCATCGCGGATTTCGCCGACCATGATAATATTGGGGTCTTGGCGCAAAAGCGAACGCAAACCGTTGGCGAAAGTAAAGCCGACTTTGGGTCGGACCTGAGACTGATTAACGCCTTTTATTTCATATTCAATCGGGTCTTCCAGGGTAGAAATATTTACACCCTCCTGGTTAAGAATGTTTAATAAGGAATATAAAGTGGTGGTCTTACCAGAACCAGTCGGACCAGTTACTAAAATAATACCGCTAGTCTTCTTGATCGCCGCATTGATCGCCCGAAGAGAATTAGAATTAAAGCCTAAATCAGATAAAGCCGGCGCGCCTTTGGCCGTATCTAAAATACGCATCACCACTTTTTCATGATTAGCCAGAGGCAGCGTAGAAATACGAAAATCAACCGCGCGGCCATTGACCAACAAACGGACACGGCCGTCTTGAGGCACGCGTGTCTCGTCTAGCTTTAATTTGGACATAACCTTGATGCGGGCAATAATGGCATTGTGAATACTTTTGGGCAAGGTCAAAGAAGTGTGTAAAATGCCGTCAATGCGGTAGCGCACCCGGCTTTCCTTGTCATACGGTTCGATGTGGATATCACTGGCGCGCGCTTCGACGGCGTGACGGATGATGACGGAAACGATGCGAGACACCGGCGCGCTATTAATATCCTCTTCGTCAACCATCGCGGCGTCTTCGGATTTTATCGCGACGACGTCGTCACTGTCTTCCTTAGCCTTAATCTCTAGAGCGCTGGAAATTTCTTCTTCGATTTTCTGATACTGCTTGAAAATTTTTTGCCAACTGCTAGCCGATAAAAGATAGTACTGGACGTTTAATTTTTCATCCAGGGCCAAAAAATTAACAGCTTCCATCGCTTTCAAATTGGGCTCAACCAAACCTATTTTTAAAGTTTTATTTTCCTTGGCTAAACAAACAATATTATAAGTGCGGGCAATTTCTTCTGGTAAAAAATTTAAAACCTCTTTCGGGATAACTTCGTCGGTGTAAGCGAAATAGGGCAAATTATATAAAACCGCCTTAGCTTCAGTTAATTGCTCTTCATTGACCAGCTTGTTGTTCAATAAAAAATCAGGCAGCTCTGTTTTAGCGGCCGCAACTTTAAGCTTGATATCGGCAACTTGGTCGGCAACAAGCAATTTTTTCTCCTGCAATATCTTCAGCAACTGCTCTTGTTGATCAATAAGCATAAAATTATCTAAAACGTCTAATTCTCCTTCTTCTCTTTTACCGGGAAAAGATGAGAATTGCCCAAATAGACCGCCGGCCAAAGCGGCGCCTGTAAATTAGGATTGGCGGCCCGATTTAACACCGGTTTTCCCACCTTATCAAAGTCAAAATAAAGCACGTGATTACTGAGGTTGTTAAATGTTTGATTATTTAGTATTTTAATATCTAAATTACCGGCCTCCGAAACATTTAAGACCGTCTCTGAGGAATCGACAGCGGCGCCGAAAACTCGAGCGCTCAAATAAGACAAAAGTCTTTCCCTAAAAGCAAAAATTAAAATGCCGACAATAATTAAGGCGCCGGTAAGTATATAAATACTGGAACTGCGGCTTTTAGACATAAGACTTTATTTGAAATAATATGTATAAAGAGTAATCTCGGCCGTTTTTTCTTCTTGGTCAAAATTAATGGCATCAATGTCGATTAAGCGCAGATTACTCTCAAATAATGACAAAAGGTTTTTTAAACTAGCATAATCGATGCTTGCCAGATTGATAATAGCCATAATCACGCCGACGTGCTCAGAATTGGGAATAGCCAGCCGTTGTTCATCTTTAGCGGCCAGCGGTTCTGCTTCACTATCCACTTCATCAATCTTTTCTAAATTAATCCCGGTAATTAACAAACCTTGCTGGGTAATGATATCTTCCAGCTCGCCAAATAACTTTTCTTTAGCGTAGTTATCGGGCAAAACCTCTTTAATCTTGTAAATATCGCTATCGCTAATTTTGTGATACATCGCGGCGGCGGCTTGCAAATCAATTAATTTTTGCCGCTGACGCTGATAGAGCTGCTCTTGCTGACTGATATCGTCTTTAATAGCAACCAAAGTTAGTTCAAACTTAGGTTTAATAATCAGAAAATAAGCGGCTGCCAAAAAAATTATTACCGCTAAAACGACCAAAATATTAAAATTGGTATCCAAAATATTAAAATTGGTATTAAGAAAAACATTAATTTTGTTCTTATTCTTATGTTGTTTAGCGGCCACAGCCATAAAATTAATTAGCGGCAGAATTTTTAAATATATTCGGATCGACAACTAAATCCAGATTGAATTTTATATTTTCAACCTCTGCTTCCGCGCCGCCGCTATCGGTCGGGCGTTCGCTTTCACCCTTATTAACATGGACGGAAATAACCGCCGGGCTCTCCAGCATCGCCCGTGTCTGCCAGCTGATATCCCGGAAAGTTTTGGCGGAAGCGTCTAAAGAATATACGCCGCTTTTATCCCCCTGAAAACCGAGATAACTAACACTGCTTAAAGTATTCTTTTCCAACCAGTTAAAAAAATTAGTCCAATAAATATGGTTCTCCAGCAAAGTATTAGCTAAATCGGCTCTTTGCTTAAAAGCTAAAATTTGATCAGATTCAGTCTTGAGCGCTTTAATTTCCTTGGACACCTGATTAAATTTAGTTTCAGCGGCCAACATGCGGACATTTTCATAATCAGACCACCAGTTAAGACCAAGATAAACTTCCGCTACAAATAAAGCGGCAATCACCAAAGCGAAGAGGAGGGTGCCGATATTCTTGCCAACCTCAAAATCAACCGGCATTTCGCTCTTAATCAGGTTCACTTCCAAAACTTTAGGGTTTTGCGAGGAACTGACCACTGTCTTGCTTTTCTTTTTTGGTTTTATAGAAAAATTAAACACATCGTAAAAGTTAAGAAATTTCTCTTAAGGCCAGGCCGGCGGCGACGGCCAATTTTGGTCCCACTTCGGCGATTATCGGCTCAATTTCTGAAGGATAAATAATGCGGCTGAAAGGATTACCGATAATCACCTGAAGATTTAGGCGGCGGGAAAGATAATCGGCTAAATTCATAAGCAGCGCCCCGCCCCCTGATAAAATTATTTTCTCAATTTTTTGACCGCCGGCATTATTCTGATAAAATTCCCGCATATACTCAATTTCATGGATAACCGGCGCTAATGTCTTGATAATTAATTGCGGCAATTCCTCTTGAGAAACATCCGAAAGCGAAGCGCCCAAATCAAACTTGAATTGCTCTGCCTGATTAAAACTCAAACCCAATTTTTCCGCCAAAACGGCAGTAACCGTGCTGCCGCAAATTTCCAGGCTACGATTAAGCACGGGGATGCTCTCGTGCACCACTGACAAATCGGTGCTATTGGCGCCAATTTCTACAATCATCACAGTAGAAGGATCATTACCCATCAAAGCCCTAACTAAAGAAAAAGTCTCAGTTTCCAAACTGGCCAATTCTAATTTGGCTAAACGAAAAATCTCAATATAACGCCGCACCAACTTCTTCGGGGAACCGGTAAGAAAAACGCGCATCCCCTCTTTATTCCCATCCTTGCCCGTCGGCACCAATTTCCAATCTAAAATCATTTCTTCGACCGGCAAAGGGATAACCTTCTTCGCTTCTTCTGCCACCGCCGCATCCATATTTTTCTTGTCGGTGAGCGGCAAATTGATAATTGAAGAAAAAACCGAAAAAGTCGGCAAGGAAGCTGTTACTCTCTTCGCTTTAATGCCCGCTTCCGCTTTCACCTTTAAAATAGCCTGAGCGAGATAATTAATATCATCTATTTTAGTGAAATTAACGCCGCTAACATTTTCACTGAAAGCGTAGTTAGAAAGAAAAATCTTTTTATTTTTCTTTTTTAACTCCACCATTTTCAAAGAAGAATCACCAATGTCTATGCCTAAAAATAAATTGTCACCCGCCGAGGAAAATAAACCCATAGTAAATAAAAATTAACGTCAAAAACCCAAATACAAAAATTGTGTTCTCTCCGCTTTTAGTATATAATATTTAGGAGATGGCGACAAGGAAATTCTCAAAATCTGCAGATTTCCTCCAAGCGTCATTATTTTCTATTGTATCACAAAAAGATAAAATTAAAAAATAAGATATGGGATTTTTTAGTAAATATAAAAAAATCTGGCTATTGCTCGGATTTATTGCCTTCGTTGGCCTGATGATTTATCTTATTTGGATTACCTTTTTCCGTAATCCCCTTACTCCCCCGGCGGTCACCGAGATCACCGGCAACATCGGCGGTCTTAATCCGGCCGATGAAGGCAGTGGTAATTATTCGTCCACCAGCGGGGACGGGCGTTTAAACGTAAGCGAAGACAATCCTAGTAACAGACAAAATAACGGCCAAATTAGCACCCCTGCTCCCACCGGCACGGAAATTTCAGACAGAGCCCTGGGTGGCATCACTAAAGTCACTGCCCTTACCTCCGACCCGGTGCTCAGCCCGACCATGACCAGTAATGACGAATTAAGATATTACAACCAAAACGACGGTAAATTTTATAAGCTGGACAGTAACGGGGAGTTGGTGACAATTAGTGATAAAATCTTTCATCAGGTAAGCAAGGTCACTTGGTCGACTGACGGCAATAAGGCAATTTTAGAGTATCCGGACGGATCAAAAATTACTTACGACTTCCAAACTCAGAAACAAGTCACCCTGCCCAAACATTGGGAAGACTTTTCTTTTTCTCCCAGTGGCAAGCAAATCAGCGCTAAAAGTATAGGCAATGACGTGGAAAACAGATATCTAATCACCGCTAACGCCGACGGTTCCAAGGCTGTTTCCTTAAGCGCCATCGGGGAAAATGCCGATTATGTCTATCCGGTCTGGTCTCCCAACAATCAAGCGGCCGCCATGTACACTCGGGGCCTGGACTTTAACCGCCAAGAACTATTCTTTGTCGGACTAAACGGTGAAAATTTTAAATCAACGATAATTAACGGCCGCGGCTTTGAACCAAAATGGTCGGATGAAGGCGACAAACTCCTCTATAGCGTCTATAGCAGTGATAATAATATGAACCCGAGCCTTTGGATTGTTAACGCGCAAGGAGACAACATCGGTCGCAACCGCACCAATCTCGGACTAAGCACCTGGGCGAGCAAATGTACTTTTGCCAGCAACGAGGAAATCTATTGCGCCGTCCCGGAAAATCTACCCCAAGGCGCCGGCCTCTTCCCGGAACTAGCCGACAAGACTACGGATAATCTCTACAAGATTGACCTTAATACCGGGGCTAAAAAATTAATCGCCGTCCCTTCAACCGCCGGTAACATCTCAAACATTATGGTCGACTCGAATCAAAAAACACTATACTTTACCGACAAAAACACGGGAAAGATTTACGAAATAAAATTATAATAATAGCAAAATAAAAAAAGAATCGGCGCCAAAGCCGATTTTTTTGTGATCTATGTTTAAAAAAGTCATCAACTTATTATTAAAAATAGAAAATTTTATTCTACCTGAAACCTGTCTGAATTGTCGACGAGCGGGACAAGCGCTTTGCCCCGCTTGTCGCGTCCAAATCAAAAAAATTCCGGAACGTTGCCCGACTTGCGGTCGCCGGCAAAATCTAGGTCTTTTTTGCCAAAAGTGCCGGCAAACTCATCGAACTATAAGCTTCGACGGTATTTTTGCCTATACTTCTGAAGACGACCAAATTATGACCAAAGCGATTAAAGCTTTAAAATATCAAGGCGTAAAATCTTTAGGAAGAATCTTAGGTAAAATGCTCGGACGGCGCTTAGTCATCTCCTGGAAACAAGCGCCAGCCTCAATAAAAAAGCGAAACACCATAATCATTCCGATGCCGCTCCATCCCCGCCGCCAACGCGCCCGTGGCTTTAACCACTCCCAACTGATTGCCGCTGGCATTGCGCAAGTAAGTGGCTGGCTAATTAATGAGAACTTGAAACGTAAAGCTTGGCACAAGCCAAACGCGGTCTCCCTCGATAATCAAAAAACTTTTGTCTATAAAGGCAAATTATTAACCGGCAATAACATCATTTTGGTGGATGATGCTATTGCCACCGGCGCTACCGCTCAAGCGGCGGCGCAGGCTTTAAAAACAGCCGGAGCAGACACCGTAATCGTGGCCACCTTAACGCAAAGCTTTTAAAAAGCCTTTACAAACAGAAAAAATAAGAATAAAATTACAAATGACCGCTTGATTGTCGAGCCAACCAAACTCGAGAGCTATCGCCGCCGAATAGGCGGCCTAAAAGACGGTCCCAAAAAGCGCTCCCCCTCGGGAGAAGCTGGGTGGAACCGCGAGACCTTTTTCGTCCCGTCCCGGCAAAAACAGATTGTTCTGTTTTTGTGAGGATGGGATTTTTTTAAATTAAAATTTTATTAATATAATTAATATAAAACATATGTCTACTCTGGAAACGAAACGCCACTCGTTGGCGCATTTAATGGCCGCGGCCGTCAAAGAAATGTGGCCACAGGCTAAGTTAGCCATCGGTCCAGCCATCGATAATGGCTTTTACTATGATATTGATTTTGCCGGGGCCAGCATCAACGACACTCAACTTAAAGAAATTGAAAAAAAAATGACGCATCTGGTCAAACAAAATTTAGAATTCACCCGCACCGAAAAAAATATCGAGGAAGCCTTGGCTTGGGCGCGGGCAGAAAAGGACCCCTACAAAGAAGAAATTATCAGCGACCTCAAAGAAAAAGGAGAAACAACCGTTAGTTTTTATACTGTCGGCCAATTTACCGATCTCTGCCGCGGTCCCCATGTCGAAAATACCAAAGAAATTAAACCTCACAGTTTTAAACTAGACAAACTAGCCGGCGCTTACTGGCGGGGAGATGAAAAAAATAAGATGCTCACCCGCCTTTACGGTCTCGCCTTCGACACCAAAGAAGAACTTGATGAATATCTTAAAATGATGGCGGAAGCGGAGAAGCGTGACCACCGCCAATTAGGTAAAGACCTGGATTTGTTTATGAACCACGAACTCGCTCCGGGCATGCCTTTCTTTCTGCCTAAAGGCATGATTCTTCTTCAGGAACTGTTAAAATTTGTCCGTTCCTATTCCTATGGTGACGGCTATTATGAAGTCAGAACGCCCCAGATATTAAATGCGGAACTTTGGAAAATTTCCGGCCATTGGGAACATTATCAAGAGGACATGTTCTGCCTGCATCACGCTGAAGACGATATTGACTTAGGAATCAAACCGATGAATTGCCCGGCACATATGCTTATTTTTAAACGCGATTTACACTCATACAAAGAATTGCCCTTGCGTTTGGCAGAAACCACCACCCTCTATCGCAACGAAAAATCAGGTACTCTGCACGGCCTGACCAGAGTGCGTAGCCTTTCTCAAGATGATTCTCATATTTTTGCCCGCCCCGATCAAATTCTTGACGAAATCTCTACCCTCTTAGACAAAATTAAAATGATTTATCGGGTCTTCGACTTAGAGATAGACGAAATTCACCTCTCCACTAGACCAGCACATTTCTTGGGCGAAAAATCCGTCTGGGACGAAGCCGAGGCCAATTTGAAACAAGCCTTAGAAAAAGCTAAGCTGGCATATCATATCAATGAAGGCGACGGCGCCTTCTACGGCCCCAAAATCGATGTCAAAGTCAAGGATGCCATCGGCCGCCAATGGCAATTAGCCACTATCCAACTCGACTTCCAATTGCCCCAGCGCTTTGCCTTGAAATACACCGAGGCTGACGGTTCCGCCAAGACACCGGTCGTCATCCACCGCGCCCTCTTAGGCTCAATGGAAAGATTCTTGGGAGTCATCATTGAACATTATGCCGGCGCCTTTCCGCTCTGGCTATCACCCGTTCAAGTAAAATTAATTTCCGTAGCTAAGACCCATCTGCCGGCTTGCCAAAAATTAGCCAACGAGCTTAAAGAAGCTGGCATTAGAGTAGAAATTGATGAAAATAACGAGACTGTCGGCAATAAGATTCGTAAAGCCATAAAGGAAAAAGTGCCCTATATGTTAGTGATTGGCGATAAAGAAGCGGCGGCGGAGAAACTAGTCGTCCGCGACCGCGGCGCCAAGGAAACCAGAGAAATTAGCCGTGAAGATTTCCTTAAAGAACTGACGGATAAAATTAAAAATTACACTTAAAAATATCAAACAAAAAACCGGCGAAAATTTCCTTTCCGCCTGTTTTTATGATAAAATTCAAATACTATAAATTTAAATTTTATAAGATATGAATAAAAAGAAAAGTGCCTTAAGCGCCATTATTATCTTATTGGTCTTAGTGGTGGTTGTTTCAATTTTTATCTCCAAGCGCCAAACCGGCACTGAACAAAAGACAAGTAGCGATAACGGCCCAATTCTTTTCTACAGCCTATCCTGCCCTCATTGCCAAAACGTAGAAAAATATATCCAAGAGAATAATATTAAAAATAAATATAGCTTTTCTCAACTAGAAGTTTCCGCTAATAAGCAAAACAGGGAAATACTAGTCGCCAAAGCTAAAATTTGCGGTCTGGATACGCAAAGCCTAGGCGTCCCCTTCCTTTGGACCGGAGAAAAATGCTTGCTGGGCGATACTGACATCATTGATTTTTTCAGCAAATAAACTTATGAAGAAAAAATATTTATTCGCTCTTACTCTGGCTTTTGTCTTGAAAGCCCTGCCCGCCAAAGCGGTCTGTCCGGTCTGCCTCGTCGCCGCCGGCGCCGGCTTGGGCTTATCCGAATATCTGGGCATCGACGATAGCATTGCCGGTCTTTGGATAGGGGGATTACTCATCGGTTTGAGTGCTTGGACCATTACTTATTTCAATAAAAAAAACTGGCTAAAAAATTACAGCGCCTGGCGCGACCCCCTAATAATCATCGTTTATTACTTAATGGTTATCTGGCCGCTCTATTCTCAAGGATTTATCGGCAATCCTTTCAACCGCTTATACGGCGTAGATAAATTGGCTTTGGGTATTACTGTCGGCAGTATCTTTTTTGCTCTGGCCGCCTGGTCTTACGAGCTAATGAAGAAAAAAAATGGCGGTCACGCTCATTTCCCTTTTGAAAAAGTCGTTTTGCCCATAAGCACCCTGGTAATTTTAAGTGTTATCTTTTATTTTTTAAGCAGATAAATATATGGACCTAAGCAAAAACCCTATCAAAAGCCTGCAAGAATTCATCAACAAGGCGGATGATATGAAAAAGCAGGAAAAGATGGATTTATCCTCCGACCAAGACCTGACTATCGCCATTATGAACCTGGTCAGCATTGAGGAACATTTCTTCTTTACCGGCGCCAAGACCGGCAAAAACGAATATTACGACTTGATTAATGAAGTTCGAGAAATACGCAAGGAATTATTAAAAAAAATCATAAAAGAATATGAGGGCGAAATCTGGTGTATTTCCAAGCATCTGCTGGCCGCCAGCTACCGCTTGATGGAAGTCGGCACCAAACAACTGAGCCGCGGGCAGAAAGAGGAAGCTTATTCGCTGTTCGATAAAGCCTACCAGCTCTATTCTCTCTTCTGGGGTCTCAACCTGAAACTTATCGGCACTGGTGATATCAAAAAAATTGACGAAAAAGCGATTGACAAGCACGATGAAGAAAAGAAAGGTTTTACTGACAAACTAGGAGAACTGGTAAAAAAAGTAATTAACTGCTGCCTTGAATAAAACTAAATTTATACAATTAGAAAAGAGGTCGTAAGCGGCCTCTTTTTGTCAATTAAACTCTACTAATTATTAATTATTTTTTAATCTGAAAAAATCTTTAGGAACTCCCTTGTATTTAATGAGTTCCTCTCTCTGTCTTTCTGAAAGATTTAGTTTGGCCAAATCAATTACTAGCCTGGTATCAGGGTTGTCAACCAGGATAATCTCAATGAGCCATAAGCCCGGAATCACTTGTTCCAGGGTCTCAGAGAAATACATCACCACCGCATGGGGGTGAAATAATTTACGGACTTCCGGGACTTTAAAAATATGTCCCGGCAAAATGGTGGCGAAATTTGATTCGCCTACCACGATGTTACCAACGCCATTTTTCTTTTCCATCTGCTTTTGGTTTTGTGTCTCCAGGGGAGACGGTTTATAAATTATTTAAAGAACTGTTTTAATTTGATAAAAAAATATTAATACAAACAATAAATTTTGTAAAGGGTAGGATTAAATCACTATTTTTCTACTAATAATACCTTTTTTTCAACACCAACCAAGGGCTGATGATAACCGCTGGGATAGGCGCGAATTGCCGGAAAGAGAATTTCAGATGAATAACGGTAGCTAGCGCCACGGCGCGTACCCGGATCATTGGTAATAAATTCGTCCGTTTTGTTGTCATAACCGATAATCACGACCAAATGCCTTTCCGGACCAGGCGCTTTAAAATTAGGATTATGCAAAGCCTGGCCGTTAACTGGCGCCAAAATCAATTTACCCTCTTTTAGAGCCGAGATTAGATCGTTCTTATCGATAATCACTTGAGTTTTCACCTTATCGTAATGAAAATAATCTTGAAAAATACGGACGGCGACGTCATCGATATAAACATCGCGATGCTCGCCGTATTTTTCCTGCTGCCAGTCGGCTAAGGCAATAATTGCTTTTTCCGACGCTTTGGGACTAGTATCTATTTCGCCCCGCGCCCAAGCCATTGCCATCAAAGCGCCGGCTTCTTCGCAACCATCCTGCTGGCGCGCGTCCTCCCAATTGGCTAAAGGGGCTTGAGAAAGGAAAGGGACGGACAAAATAATATTTTCATTGCCGTTAATCAAAGCGTGGGAAGAGGCGAGGGGCGCGGCGGCTTTAATTTTAATATCAGCTTCTAAAACATTTTCTCTTTTTTCCTTTTCATCCAAAGAAGCGACTTCTCGTTCCGGCAAGCCAATACTGGCCGTCGGCAAAACCTCGGCTGTTACCGGAACAGACTCGTTATTTTCACTTCCCGGCTGGCCTTTGTCCATTAGGAAAAAAATTGCCGCCGCGATGATTATCAAAAAGAAAAAAATCTTTTTCATCGTCTTTATTTAATCGCCGCCGCCACCGCCGCGGCGATACCGGGAGTAAATGGCTCCGGTAAAATTCTGTCAACCCGGGGAACAGAGACTAAAGCGGCCAAATTCTCCGCCGCCTTTACCAGCCTCTCATCGCTGATCTGGCGCACCTTATTATCCAAAGCGCCGCGAAAGACGCCAGGAAAAATCAGCACGTTATTAATCTGATTAGGAAAATCACTGCGGCCGCTGGCCACAATAAAAGCGCCGGCAGCTTTGGCTTCATCCGGCATAATTTCCGGCACCGGATTAGCCAAGGCAAACACCAATGATTTTGGCGCCATTGTCCTGACCATTTCCCGGGTAAGCAAACCGGCTGAAGAAACGCCGATAAAAACATCCGCTCCAACCAAAACCTCAGCCAGCGCGCCTTTTTGTTTGCCCAGATTGGTAAAGGTGGCTAAATCGGCTTTTTCCTTGTCTAAATCGGGACGGCCGACATAAATCGCGCCTTGACGGTCACAAGCGATAATATTTTTTACACCATAACCAAACAAAAGACGGGCAATCGCATTGCCGGCAGCGCCAGCGCCACTGATAACAACTTTAATATCCGACCGATCACTACCTCTTAACTTCAAAGCATTGATTAAGGCCGCTAAAACTACCGCCGCTGTGCCGTGCTGGTCGTCGTGCATCACCGGAATATCGAGTTCCATCTGCAAACGGCGCTCAATGGTAAAACAGCGGGGAGCGGCAATATCTTCCAAATTAATACCGCCAAAAACCGGCGCCAAATATTTTACGGTTTTGATTATTTCTTCCGTATCTTGGGTATCCAGACAAATCGGAAAAGCGTCAACACCGGCAAATTTTTTAAACAAAGCGCATTTCCCTTCCATCACCGGCAAAGCCGCTACCGACCCGATATTGCCTAAACCCAAAACTGCGCTACCATCGCTCACGACCGCAATCGTGCGTCCTTTAATTGTATGCGTCCGCGCCGCTTCCTTATCGGCGGCCACCGCCTGACAAACCGCCGCCACTCCCGGTGTATAGGCCAAAGACAAATCGTGTTGGTTGTTTAAAGGGATAGATAAAGCCGTAGCAATTTTACCCCCGTAAAAACGGTGTAATTCTAAAGATTCGGCATTTAAATCAGACATATAGAGAGAACCGGCTCTTTTGAAGAAACCGGAGATAATTATTAAGTCAATTAATCATAACAAGAATATGAGAAAAATTCAAAGGCGCGCCGAAACTGAGAATCTACCCTTATCACTAATCTGTAAATATTTGTGATATGAGAAAATTTATCGTCAAAAAAGGGGAAAGAGCCAAGAGACGTTTAAAAATAATCACTCTTCTTTAACGGGAAAAGCGCCGCTGGGAAAATGGACACAAGTTGCTGCCATTTGGCGCAATGATAGCGTCGACTTATATGTTAACGGGGCTTTAAAAAATACTGTAGCTATCAATAATGCCCCAGGAAGTAATGGCCAGCAATAAAAGGAAAATTAAAACCAAGACGGACCGCTTTTAGCAGTCCGTTTCTTAACTCTTAATTTTTATCGAAAATTTCTACTGCATCAACACGCCTTCAATGACTGCGCCACCTCCGTCTTCAATCATTAATTCCGAAGACTCAACGGCACTATCAAGGGCATTGTCCGCAGCGCTGGCAGAGCAGGCTTTCAAGTCGGACTGATAAGCCTTCCAGATTATCTGTTGCTCGTCTTTGGATTGTTTAATTATCTCTTGATACTTCGCCTGAAAATCTTTAATGCAAATATTTAAATTTTCCAACTGGCCCGCGGTGGTCTGAATTGCCTTTTTCTGACATTCGCCGCGAGTGGAAATAATAGCTTTTAAAGACTCGGCGCTTAAATCAATTTGGTTCTGCAAAGCCTTATCTTTTTTATCAATGGCCGCGGAAACGCAAGCAATCATCTCCGCCGTTACTAAGCGCGGCTTGGGCATTGGCTTGATGGCCTGATCGGTGGCTTTAGGGCCGGCATTATCGACTGATTTAGTTTCTTTTTTTACCCCCCATAAAGAATTGCCTATTTTTTGAATCTTCTCATAAAGATTAATAAACTGAGGGGCTAAAATCTTCTCCAATTGAGCTTTATTGGTGTTTGTTTTCTCTTGATTATGAGAACTAATTTGCTCTGTTGCCTGATTCTTGACGGCCGTGGACAGGCGAATGCCGTATAAAGAACCGTTCTCTTTTTTAATTACTTTAAAATACTTAATCTGATCGGGAGAAGGGATCTTTTCTAAAGAACCAGCGGCCGTGCTAGTAGCAATCGCTGTGACGGAGACGGCACTATCTTCAGCTCTGGCCGACGCTAAGCCGACTACAGCCACACCAATTACCGTTAATACAGCAAAAGTAATGATTTTTTTCATATGATTTAAATTATTTATAATGTCTTGCTTTGTTAAAATTATAACACTACTTAAGAAAAAGAGGAATGCGTGCGAAACCAAACTATTTATTAGGCTCTTGGCTCTTTACTTCCTCAATTGGTTTTTTAATAAAGACCGCCTTGTCTTTTTCTTGGTCTTTATTATTTTGGTCTGCGTTAGCAGCCAAGAAATCAACTCCGACCTCAATTTTTTCTAAAATACTGACTATTTTATTTATTTTCCAGTACCAAGTTAAAAGCTCTCTAATTAATAACCAAACAATTATCAGAAATAACAGAAATAAGACAACCAGGATAATTGCTAATAAGTCTGAATTTATAAAATCTTTTAGTGTTTTTAATAATAAATCTAGAATGTTAGGAAATAATGAATTCATATATTTATAGTGGCCCAGTTTGTCAAACAGTTTTAGAACCATGAAAAAGTTGATTTAGTCGGGACGATATTTGAATTAATATGTAAATTTGTAAACTGCTGGAAGAAGACGGTTTTTTTGTTTTGTCCGAAATATACTTCGGTCGGAGTTTTGTCATTAAGGGACTGGCCCTGGTCGCTATTCATAATATCCGGGATAGTTATTTCATAGGTTCTCTCCAAGGCTCTTGGACAAAAATCGATATCCAGGGTATTAGACATAAACTTTTTAGCCAAAAACAGGGCGTAGTAGTGATATAAAAGTTATGTATCAAAAATCTGCGGTGACATGCCCAAAAATACTTGGTGTCCGAGAAAGAGGTTCTTATCGTCAAGGTAAATACCGATGATCTTAGAAACGCTTTCGCTTTCTAAATCATTAATATTTTTATTTTAATACGGATTGGTAATTTTTCAGCATAAAGATAGCATCCGCTTTCAGGTGATTTCGGACCCAGTCTTTCTGCTTCTCGTTATCAATCAACTCTCCCAATCCCTGCAACATTTGGCTGTCTTTGATCTTTTCGATAAAAGCGATGCAGTCCGGCAAATATTCTTTGACCGTTTTGCCGGTAAAATTCTTTATAACTTCGGCGTTGATATCCCAGTGGTTCTTGGCAAAATACTGAATATCAAAAATATCTCTCATGGCTGTTTCGGTTCTCAAAGTCAAAGCCGCTAATTTACCGGCGAATAGATAATCTTTTTTGGCCACCATCATTGAAATACCCAGATATTCTTTCATCTCATAGAGGTCTTTCATGTTTTCCGCCAGTTTTCTGACATTGATCTCAACTTTGACGTTATGATCCTCATCGCCGTAGGAGAGCAATGCGAAGACAGTAAACCTCTTGATGTACTGATCTTTAATTGTTCCGTACTTGCTTAAAATGGCGACGATCTTTTCAAAAACCATCTTTTGGTTTTCCTCGGTCACTTCCAGTAAATCAAAATCCAAGTCCACCGAGAATCTCGGCAGGTTGTAGAAAAAGTAAGTGCAGGTGTCGCCTTTGAATCCCAAGAGCGGACTGATTGAGACATCGGTATAAATGTCTTTTAAAACCTGGCCCATTATTAACTGATGTTTTTCTTTGTTTAGCATATTTTTATTGAGAATTTTTCCTATACTTATTCAATCTCTTTATCAATGATTTGTTGTTATATATTTTTACCAGCTCATCGCATTTTTCCCAGTTGATTCCTTTCAGGTTGTCGAAGTAGTAATTCGGCGATAAATAAATCATGTCCAAGAAGGCTCTTTCCGGAGTGGCGATGCTGTAGTTATCCTTGCTCTCGATGCCGGCTGAATTAAACAGGACCGTATCTTTCAGTTTTCTGAAAGTGATAGAATATTTATCGACAGTCATAATTTTCGGCCATTTGGTCGCTACAAAGATTGTATTGTAATGCTGGAAAATGACACCGGCTTCTCTTAAGACCGTTTCGAAGCTGATGTATGAGGGGGTATAGAGGCTGGTCGCTAGTTCTTTTGCGTTGAAATTTTTATCCTTGGCAAATACTCCTCTGGTCAGGCGTATCAAGACACCCCGCCTTACATAATATGATATTTTATCTTTCAACTTAATCTGATCGTTTTCCCCCCAAACTAAAGCCAGATCCTTGCTGGTCAGGATAGTTTTGTTTGACTGATATAATTTTGCGATTAAGCTGTCCATAGTGAGTTTATTGGCTGGAAGTTGGATATTCTCACACTTCCAGTATATATTGTTGACAAACATTACTCAACTGCGCTGGATCGCGTTATAATCAAAATGTAACGAAGTCTTATTTATGTAGTAATAATAGGGCAACTCTGCGGATACTGCGATAAGCTTGTTAAATATATATTTACCTACTTATTAACTATATTTGACTAATTTGATATAATACTTTTGTAGACTTTGGGTCTACCTGATTTTATTCAAATTCCGCCTTCTGAGCGGTTTTTTGATGTTCTAGTCATAACATGAAATATTTAGCTAAATACATTAAACCTTATCTAATTGGGCTCCTGGCTTTACTGTTTTTTGTTTGGGGGCAAAGCTATGTCAACCTTATTTTACCAGATTATACTGCTAAAATAATTGATCAGGGCATAATACTAAAGAATATTAATATTATCTGGTCGGAAGGAACAAAAATGCTTTTGCTGACTATTTTAGGAGGCTTATGCACAATTTTAATCGGTTTTATTGCCGCTAAAGTTTCCGCTGGTTTTGCCAAGCGATTACGTAAAGCGGTTTTTGATAAAATTGAGAGATTTTCTCTAAACGAATTCAATATATTCTCTTCCTCATCTTTAATTACCCGCGCCACTAACGATGTCCAGCAAATTCAGAATGTCTTATCCATGATGTTACGTATGTCTCTGCTCGCCCCTTTCATGGGAATAGGCGCCATTATTAAAGTGTACCAATTAGCTCCCAGCCTATCCTGGATTATTTTAACGGCAATTTGTGTTTTAGCGCTAATGATAACAATTTTGTTTCTAATAGCTATTCCTAAATTTACTATTATCCAAAAAATGGTTGATAAGCTTGGTTTACAAATACGGGAAATGTTAACCGGTATTCGAGTAATTAGAGCCTATAATAATGACCAGAAACAACAGCTTAAATTTGATAAGACAAATACCGAATTAATGAATCTAAATATTCTTATTAACCGATTAATATCAATGATGCAACCCGCTATGACCTTAATTATGGGGTTATCAGCGGTAGCAGTTATTTGGGCAGGAGCCTATCTCGTTGCATCCGGTCATTTACAAATTGGCAGCATACTAGCTTTAACCCAATATGTCTCTCAGGCGATCATGGCTTTTCTTATGATTTCAATTATTTTTATTATAATCCCTCGAGCGACCGTATCGGTTCGCCGAATTAATGAAATTTTATCAATTATACCAGAAATAAATGACCCCGCTGAACCAAAACACCTAACAGAAAAAATCCATGGTTTATTAGAATTTAAAAAAGTTGATTTTAGTTATAAAGGCTCAGAACAAGCCGTCCTCTCTGATATTTCTTTTATCGCTTATCCAGGACAAACAACCGCCATTATCGGCGGTACCGGCAGTGGCAAAACAACCCTCCTAAATCTCATCCCTCGTCTCTATGATGTTACCGGCGGCGCTATTACTATCGACGGCATTGATATCCGAGATTTGCCCCAACATGAACTTCGTGAATACATCGGTTATGTCCCCCAAAAAGCTTCTTTATTTTCCGGCACTATTAAAAGCAATGTTGCTTATGGCCGACCAAGCGCCAGTCTGACTGAAATCACGGAGGCGATCAACACTGCCCAGGCTGCCGAATTCATCAACGATTTAGCCGATGGTCTGGATAGTGCTATCGCCCAAGCAGGAAATAATGTTTCCGGCGGGCAAAAACAACGCTTAGCCATCGCCCGGGCTTTAGTCAAAAAACCACCCATCTTTTTATTTGATGACAGTTTCTCGGCTCTTGATTTTAAGACCGATGCCGCTTTGCGCCAAGCTTTACAAAATAATTTAAAGACCTCAACAATTATTATTGTCGCCCAAAGAATCAGCACAATTATGCAAGCGGATAATATTATTGTTTTAGATAACGGAAAAATTGTTGGTCAGGGTAAACACCAAGATTTATTGACCTCCTCGGCTGTTTACCGCGAAATTGCCGAATCACAATTATCCGCGACGGAACTAAAGAAAAAATAATATGGCTAAAATAGTAAACAGACCTTTTCGCGGCGGATCTCCAAGAACCCTGATGAAGGGAAAAACTGAAAAAGCAAAAAATTTTAAGAAAACTTTTAAGATTTTTATAAAATATCTAAAACCTTATCGGTTAAAATTAATCTTGGTTTTATTATTTGCTTTAGCGGCTACCGCCTTTACAATTGCTAGTCCCAAAATATTAGGTCAGATGACCGATGTTATCGTCCGTGGACTTCTTAATCATAATAAAATAGATTTCGTCCAAATTACCAAAATTGGCCTCGGGCTTATTTGTTTATATGCTGCCAGCGCTCTTTTTAGTTACTTACAGAGTTGGATAATGTCAAAAATTTCTCAAAAAATTACTTATTCTTTTCGCCATAATATTGCCGCTAAAATTTCCAGACTACCCTTGAGTTATTTCGACCATAATGAAAAGGGAGATATTATCAGCCGCGTCACTAATGACGTGGAAACGATAAGCCAAAATTTAAACCAAGGTTTAGTCCAAGCAATTACCGCGGCAGCGACCGTTATTGGCATCTTGATAATGATGCTAATTATCAGTTGGCAAATGACTTTAATTGCCTTAGGAATATTGCCGTTAAGTTTTATTTTCATCAAATTAATAGTTAAACATTCCCAGCACCACTATGACACCCAACAATCCTCTCTTGGAAAAATTAATGGGCATATCGAAGAAATGTTTTCTAACCACGCTATCGTTAAAGCTTTTAACGGTGAGGAGCGGTCTATTAATCATTTTGATGACATCAACGCTGATTTATATAATAGCGGCTGGAAATCACAATTTTTATCCGGCTTAATGATGCCCCTGATGCATTTTATTAGTAACCTGGGCTATGTCGCCGTGGCTGTAGTAAGCGGCTGGTTGGCTTTAATGGGAAAAGTTAGTATTGGTGGCATTCAAGCTTTTATCCAATACATGAACCAATTTACTCAGCCAATTACTCAAACGGCTAATATCGCTAGCGTCTTTCAATCGACAGCGGCAGCGGCTGAAAGAATTTTTGAATTTTTAGAAGAGGAGGAGGAAAAACCGGAAACTAATAACACCCCTAAAATAAAAAATGTTCGGGGACGCGTTGAGTTCAATAAAATTAATTTCGGTTATTTTCCCGACCGACCAATTATTAAAGATTTTACCGCCCAAATAAAACCAAAGAGTAGGGTGGCGATTGTTGGGCCAACTGGTGCCGGCAAAACAACGATTGTTAATTTGCTAATGCGTTTTTACGATATCGACAGCGGCGAAATATTAATTGACGGAACTAATATTGAAAAGATGAAACGCTCTGATGTTCGGAGTTTGTTTGGGATGGTTCTTCAGGACACTTGGCTCTTTAACGACACAATTGCCGAGAATATCGCTTTCGGCAAATCAGGAGCCACTCGCGAAGAAATAATAGAGGCCGCCCAAGAAGCCCAAATCGATCATCTTATTAGAACTATGCCTAATGGCTACGACACAATCATAAGCGATTCTATCGATAGTATTTCGGTCGGCGAAAAACAATTATTAACGATTGCCCGGGCCATTTTAGCCGATGCGCCAATGTTAATTTTAGATGAAGCAACTAGCTCCGTTGATACCCGCACAGAAATTCTTATCCAAACGGCCATGGAAAAACTAACTAAAAATCGAACGAGCTTTGTTATTGCTCATCGTTTATCGACTATAAAAAATGCCGATTTAATTCTAGTTATGCAAAACGGCAATATCGTTGAACAAGGCCAACATCAAGAATTACTGGATAAAAAAGGTTTTTATTATTCTCTCTATAATAGTCAATTTTAAAAAGAGGACTAATGTCTAAAGAAAAGATATAATTAAAGAAATACCAAAAAGCCCTGTAAATACAGGGCTTCGTTAGTTGTGCGATACTAAATTGTCTTGGCGAAGAGGGTGGGACGCGCTGGGAACGGTTTTATTATTTAAAAACCGAAGTATTTCAAAACAGGCTTAATGTTTGGAGCCAAATCTTCTTTATCTAAGTCTTGTATGTCTATCCAGCGCCACTCTTTTATGTCTTTACCTGGCACGACTTCTCCGATTCTTTTAGCTAAAAAGTGAACTAAAATAACACTTAAATTTTCTCCTTCTTTTTCTTTTTCGGTGTAAAAAAAATATGGGTTATTATTTAGTATCTCTATATCCAGACCCATTTCTTCCTTAACTTCTCTAATGGCCGCTTCTTTTAAATTTGTTTCACCCTCCTCAACCCTTCCACCACAAAATTTCCAGAACTCATCATCACCATGTTTATTAAGTAAAACTCTATTATTTTCTACAATAACAGGACCTGAGGCAATTATAATTTTAGACATATCTTATAATTTAATTATTACTAAAACCATAAACACAAACGAATCAATAAACTTCTTAATAAAAATAGTCCGTATCCAGGACTATTTAGAAAATGCGGTGAAATTATATCCTTTGCTCGAACCTTTTTCGAGCGGAAAACGGACTGAACCGCCCCGCCACCGCTCGCTTCGCTCGCGTGCCCCGCAGGAAAATACTCTTTGCTCTTTTCATTTTGCGCGCGCCCGATTTCTTTTTTTCCTAATGAAAAGAGTATTTTCCTGCGGGTCTCTGCTCTCAAGTATTCGAGCAGGTGGCGGGGCTCAATGCGGTGCTCGGGCTTGGCGGAAGGGGGGTGTGGGGGGAATTCCGCCAAGCCCTCGCTCTGATTTATTTTCACTTTCGGAATTGCGCCGCCAAAAAAGAAGAACTCCATTAAATTGATTTGTCTTAAATTTTGGTGTAACATCATAATATAAACAAAGTAATGGGTACTCCACTATAATGTTAGTATTTTGTTGAATATATGTCAAACAACCAAAATTTAGCCAAAAACATTAAAAAATTGCGCGAAGCCAAAGGGCTTTCGCAAGAGAAGCTGGCGCGACTTGCTGATGTCGCCAATAACACGCTTATAAAAATGGAATCAGGCGAAAATCAAAACCCCACATTAGACACGCTCAAAAAAGTTGCGAAAGCCCTTGAAGTGAGCGTTGATGATTTAATACAATAAATTTATGAAATTTGAAGGACAACCAAAACAAACAATACCGGAGGAAGAACTGAAGGCCGCGGAAAAAGAAATACACATGAGCGGACGCGCTATGCGCGTTGATGAAACGCCGGAAGAATACCGAGCCGAACGAGAAAAAAGTTGGGCAGAGAAACAACAGCCAAAGGTAGAGAGTCCAGAGAATGTGGAAATTGAACAACAGGTCAAAGGCTCGCTCGATACTGTATCAGATTCGGGTATTGTAAAAGTTTATGATAGGTCAGGAAAATTTGTTTTTAGCGGAAATCCCGACCAGCTCATGATTTTTTGGAAAAATAAGGATTATGGAACTGTAGAAGATATTGGCGGAATTTCCGACGAAGACGGAAAAAGTATTTTTCGCTTCGGCCCCGGCGATGGGCGTGGCTTCACAGATCGAAAAAGAATTGAGGGATTATTTCAACAACTAGAAGGTAGGGTGGCGAGTAAGAAGCGGGGCGCGGAAGACGCGCAAAAACTAGGTGAGCTTCGCGAACAGCTTGGGGTTAAACAAGAAACCCCAGTTGCTCCACAAATTGAGCAACAAACAGAAGCGGTTGTAGAACAGCCGAAGCAAGTTGAGAGTAGTGCAGAAAGTCCTATGGAGCGTCAAAATTTATTTGACGATGAAAAAACAAAACAAATTTTGGAGGTAACTAAGGATTGGGCTAAATATGGCGGAAATTTTTATGACCACTTAACTGGCAAAAGTATAAATTTACAGAGAGGCGTTGATTATAAAGTCAATCCTGACGGCACTCCCGATATGGCAAGTTATCGAGAAGCGCGACAGAAAAAAATTGATGCTTGGTTACAAGACCCTAGCAATCAAGAATGGATTGCGGCGGGACCAAAATTTGAGCAAGACCATAAGCAAGAATTGGGTTATGGACAAGAAACCGTAAAAGTAAAACAGGCGGACGGAACTTTCGCCGATAAAGAAAGATACACAACGCCATATTTTTACGAAAATGGTTGGTTATATTATGAATCAAATTATTTTGATAAACAGACCGGCGAATTAAAACAACCCGAGCGCGAATCAACAAAATATCGTGTATATTTCAACTGCGAGGGCGGAGACATACTGCCGACTTATCAAGGTGTGATTGAACAATTAAGTCAAGACCCAGAATTGAAAAAACTTGGTTTTCAAATTAAGACCGCAGATGTTTCCAAAGTGAGTCCATCGGAAATCGGTCAAATCATGAATCAAAAAGACCGTATCGTTTTGTATCTTGGAGAAAAAGGAATGGAAAAAGCTTTGCCGATTTTGCAAAAATACGCGGAGCAAAATCGCCAAAAGTTTAATAAGGAAGGAGTTTTACTCGCGCAACCGCTTACCGATAGCCAAGGACAAGAAATTTCTGGTATCAGAATTACTTCTGAAACGAAAGGAATGTCTCCAGACCCAACCGAATCGGGCAAAAAATATGCCTCCTTCAGCGACATGCAAAGCAAAGTTATTGAATCATGTTTCCGTTCGATAACCACCGGACTAAAGAATCCAAAAACTCTTGAAGCAATGGCGGCCAAATATCCAGTCATGAAAGATAATTTGTCGAGACTTCCAGCCGGTACTTCAACAGAGGAATACATGAAAGCAATTTTGGCCGACCCAAATGGAGAAGAGTTTTTGGCAAAAAATTTGAAAGCAATATATCCTCAATGGGCGAAAGCCTTTGGAATGAAAGAGGGAAATATTGCTTTCAAGGAAAAATAATGGCGGCGCAATTCCGAAAGTGAAAATAAATCAGAGCGAGGGCTTGGCGG
>MWDX01000034.1 GCA_002070735.1 Parcubacteria group bacterium ADurb.Bin115 | reverse complement strand
CGGCGCTGCCAGTGAGGGCGGGGAGGAGACACGCATTGTTTATTTGTAAACTTATGTTATAATTTTACAAAAGATCTTATTTTAAGTAATCATTCTATTTTAGATTCATTGTTTTTCGATTTATGAAAAAATTAATTGTTTTTTTATTTATATTTTGTTTTTCTTTGTTTCAAATATCAATAAGTTTGAAAGAAGGAATTGAGTCTGCTCGGGCTGATAGTTTTAAGACCGTGACCGTGACTTTCAAGGTGGCACCGACGCCCGCTTCTGTTGAAGTTAACAAGACCTTAGTTAAATATAATAAAGATTTTATTTTTAGTTGGGGTTTTGATGATGGTTATAAAGAGGGGTATGAATACGGCTTTAAATATTTAAATGGTGGCTATAACAGTACGCTCGATTCTTATTTTGGTGGTTTATATTACACCGATGGCGCCGGTAGTAGCCGTCCTTTTTCTGGTTCTTATTCCTGGTTTTCGGTTGACAGTTCTTATAATGATTTGCATTCTTCTGACTCTTTAAGCTATATGAGCTGGGATAATCTGATTGATTCTTATAACCATGGCTGGGTGGCTTTAAATCATGGTTGGACTTCGATGAATTTTCCCGATTTAGAGGCGACCTATAATTACCCGGCGCCGAAAGGACCGGGTTCCTTTGACTACAATTATGAGGTTAGTCAAAATAGCAGCTATATTCAGGAAAAAACCGGTTTTTATCCAAAACATTTTGTTATCCCTGGGGGTGATCAGTCATATATCCGCCCGGCATTCAATGTCGGTATGAAGTCGGTTTCGGCTCAAGCCATCAATTTTAATTATGACGGCAAGAATCATCTGGTGCCGGTCGAAGGCGTGCCTTTGAGCAGTCTTAATCTTAATGAATATTTGATGTATCGCAAGTATTATGCTGAGGGAATCAATTTTGATCTGTCGAGTATGACCGAATACGTGGATGCCATTGCTGCCAAAAGCACCGGGGCGGAAAAATATTGGGCAGTCGGCTTCACTCATCGAGTTTCGCCTGACGCAACCTCAGGCAATTTATCTTGGGATAAATTTAAGTATTTAATGGATTATATAGCCGCTAATTACGGCCGTGACGGCGCTGATAATATTTGGATGACTTCCTATCAAGAGGCTTATGAATATGCTGAAGTTTATCAGGGAGTTTCTCTACAGACCTCTTTGTCCGGAGATACTTTGACAATTTCTTTTGACACCTCGGCTCTCCCTGGTGATTTGCGCTATTATGCTTTAAGTTTATTGGTATCCGCCGATCAGGAAATTCGCAGTGTTGATTATGGTTTAGGTGATTTTACCGCCACTTCGGCTAATTTAGACAGTGGCCTTATAAATCTTGATTGGGGTTTTTTTCTTGATCAAGATGAATATACACGTTCGGAAGAGGAAGTTTCGAAGGCTGAAGTTAGCCGGATATCCAATGATCGCGACAAGGCTCAATCTTATGTCAATGTTTTACCCGACGGTCAAAGAAAAAATATTTTGCAGAATCGAATAGATAATATTGCTGTTTTAGGAAAGACTTGGCGTATAAATTTCGGTCTTAATAGCTATAAAGTTGGCACTTGGAATATTTATGGAGGCGATAAATCACCTTATAATAAATTGCTCGAAAATTTAGTCGACACTGATGGCAATGTTTCTTCTCTCTCTGTCCAGGTTGTTCAAGATTTTAACGGCAAGTTTACTGAAGGGATGAATACGGGTAATAACAGCGGCGTTATCCCTGATGCTTATTTATAAACGGGTTTAAAAATGAATGCTTCAACTCAGCAGACAGGTATAGTCAGATTCGGCGGCTTGGACCCGGCCAAGAAATATGATGTATTCATAGTCGGCAGCTATAATAATATTGCTTCTTCCAGTAAGAGCATTTCTTTATATACTATAAAAGGTGAAACCAAGGAATTAAATATCGCCCAAAATACCGCTAATGGTGTTACTTTCCACGAAATTTCTCCGGAGCCTAATGGTTCTCTGGATGTGGCTGTTTCCGCTAAAGATTCTTATTTTGGCTACGGCGTTTTGAATGCCGTTGAAATCAGAGAAAGAAGCCAAAATAAGCCGTCGGCTTTAATTAATTCCATCACTCTCCGAGCCAATAGTGGTCTAGTTGATTTGAATTATTCGTTAATTCATGATGATGCCGATCCTATTGATTTGGAATATTTACAATATTCGATCACTGGTTTTTTTACCGGAGAAGAATTAACCGCCCTTTCCGCTTCCGACCCTCAAAATAACGGCATTAGTAATCTTGCTTCTTCTATCACCGGCACTAATCATTGTTTTGTTTGGGATGCCCGCACTGATTTGGGGGAGTTTGAGGGAGAGGCTTATTTGCGTTTTCAACCTCGAGGAATTCACCAGTCGGGCGCTTTTATTCAAACAGATGCGATTAATTTGGATTTTAAAGCTCCGATTTTTAGCAATTTAACAATTTCTTCTTCTGAAAATAGCGCTGAGTTTTCTTGGCACACTCATGAAGACGCCTACTCTCGTTTAGATTACGGTCTTTCTAGCGCTTACGGCTTATCGGTCGGCAGTCTTGATAGCGGTTATTTTTTTAGAGATCCAGACTATAGTCTCGGCGGTCTCCATGCCTGTGCCGCTTATCATTACCGTTTATTAGGAAGGGATGCTGCCAATAATGAAAGACAATCCGATGATGCTTATTTTTTGACAGATGGCTGCTTGGGAGGACAAAAGCCTGTTAGTATCTTGGAATCATCTTTTTCTTCGAGTGAATCAAAAGATTTATCCTTAGACGGCCTGCGTTTGCTTTTGCCCTCTAATGCTATTTCTGGAAGCCCGATTTTACAGATTTTTCGTTTAGACGCCAACAGTGCTATCGCTTCCGCACCCTTACCTGAATCTTCCCATTTACTTGGCGACAAGATTTTTAGCCTGAACGCTTATTCTTCTTTAAGTACGAAACAGAGTCAATTGGGCGGTAGCGCCACTATTATTATTAGTTATGATCAGGTTGATATTTTCGGATTAGATCCCTCCACTTTAAGGATTGCTTATTGGAATGGCTCTGCTTGGGATAATTTAAGTGATTGTAGTGTCAATCAATCTGAACGCGAGGTTTCTTGTACTACCGATCATTTTTCCGATTTTGCCTTATTGGGAGATGAAAGTATTCCCGGGGAACCGCTTTTACTTTCTCCAAATGGCGCCGGAGTGATAGTTTCTGGTTCTTCCACCCAGCAGATACTTTGGCAGATACCGGACGATGACGACCTAAGTCATTTTGATTTGGAATATTCTTCAGATAATGGCGCTTCTTGGATGGGTTTGGTTTCTGGTTTGGCTTCTACTACCGATACTTACTCTTGGTTTGTGCCACCACTTAATACCGCCGAAGCTTTATTAAAAGTTACAGTTTATGATTTAGATTTACATAGTTCCTCCTCGCAATCATCTGTAGCCTTTGTGATTGACACCACTAATCCCACCGTTACCACTCCTAACCTAGGGGCTATTAATATTGCCACCGCTGCTGGTGCCACCGCTGCCGATACCAATGGTATCGCCTCATATTCTTGGACGAAAGTTTCCGGTCCCGGTACTATCACTTTTTCTGCCTCCTCTAATATTTTAAATCCAACTATCGCCGCTAGCACTGACGGCTCCTATTCTGCTCAACTGACAGTCGTTGACAATGCTGGCAACACCAATAACAGTATCATGACTTTTATTTGGGATACCACTGCCCCTAGTATCACCATTGCTCCCATTTTTCTTGACCCCACCGGTGATACCACGCCTATTTTTACCGGTACTACCACCGATGCTCTCATCAACATATCTGTCGTTGAATATCAAGTTGATGGCGGTCCTTGGACGGCTTGCAGTGCCACTGACGGCGCTTTCAATTCTTTATCTGAAAATTATACCTGCACGGTCGCCTCCTCTCTCTCCGATGGTCTTCATACCGTCTATGTTCGTGCTAGCGATACCCTGGGCAATACTTCCGACGGCAGTGTTTCCGATTCTTTTACAGTTGACCTTTCTGGTGATGAAGGTGAAGTGCTAGATGGTGGCGATAGCGACGAAGATGAAGACGATAAAGATGTTCAATCAGTTACCGCCGGCACTCCTATTAATATTAGTCCTCCGCAGACGCCCGCTGGCGGCTTTATTAAGAACGGCTTAAGTGGCCTCAATGGCACTTTTTCATATTTTTTAAAACAAAATGTTAAGACATTTGATTTAGAATTACAAGCCGGCGATGATGTTGATCGTTATTCTTTAAGCGTTGATCCTGAATTTAAAAATGCTAGTATTTTCCCGTATTTTTCTCCTTTGCGACTTGATATTTGCTCTTTTTTTGAGGATTGTCATGATGGCATTTATACGTTATACCTTCGTTTTTATACCCGTAACGGCATCGCGTCGGATAATATACGCTTGGATATCGATTATCGCGGCGGGGATGAAGTTAAACTGGAAGAAGAAAATGATAAAAAAGATAAAATTTCACCGGGAATTTTAGCTAAGCGGTTAGCTGGACGCATTCTTCTTCAAGTAGAATCTCGAGGCGAAGCTTGGTATGTAAGCCCTGAAGATTATCATCGATATTATTTACGCGACGGTAACGCCGCCTATGAATTGATGAGAAAAATGGGCCGGGGAATAACGAATAAAAATTTAGAGCGTTTGCGGCGAGAGGCTGATTTCGCCCGTCGTTTTAAGGGATATATTTTTCTTCAGGTAGAATCTCACGGGGAAGCCTGGTATCTTGATGATGATTTAAATCTTCATTATTTACGCGACGGTAACGCCGCCTACGAATTGATGACCAGCCTTGGATTAGGCATCACTAATAAAGATTTAGAGCTAATTCCTTAATTTATGTTCGCCTTTTTTTCTATTTTAGTTTTTCTTTTTTTGGTCATTTCCGGTCATTATTTCGCTTGGCATCTTTGCCTATCAGCCTTTCCTTCTTGGCACCGCTGGCGATTCTGGATTTTATCCGCTTTTGTCGCCGTCACTTTTATTTTCCTTGGCGATTTTATCTGGCTGCATCAAGGTGATAGCGCTTTTTTCCGATATTTATACGTTTTCGGCGCGATTTTATTTGGTCTTTTATCGCAGCTGATGCTTTTTGGCTTTTTATTTTATCTCCATGAAATCCTGTTGAAACACTGGACCGGGAAACGCTTGCGTTGCGCGTCGCTTCAACCCCGCTTAGTCGCCCGTTTGCTTTTAATTCTCGCCGGCCTATTTTTTATTTTAGGCACCTATAATGCTTTTTTGCCCAGAGTTAAAACGATAGTATTAAGAGGTTGGCCGGAGGAGTTGAAAGGGAAAAGTTTTGTTCAGCTTTCTGATTTGCACTTGGGCGCGGTCTATCGACCGGCTTGGCTGGAGATGATTGTTAGAAAAGTAAACGCCCTTAATCCAGATTTTGTTGTCATTAGCGGCGATTTATTCGACGGCAGCGATGAGCATTTATCCGAGTTTATTCCTGTTTTAAGAACTTTTTCTCCGGTAACAATCTTTGTGCCCGGCAACCATGATTATTATATCCCCGCCGAGAAAGCTCAAGAAACGGCTTTAGCTGGCAATTTGATATTTCTTAGCGATGCGGCCATAAACGTGGACGGTTTAGAAGTGATCGGCCTCAATTATGTCAATCGAGACGATAGCGGTTTACGGAGAGAAATAAAAAACTTGGGGGATGGCCAATTAACCCGAATTGTCGTTAATCACGTACCCGTGGATCAGGCGGAAGCCAAAGCCTTAGAGGCTCGTTTAATGTTATCAGGACACACTCATCGCGGCCAGATATTTCCTTTTTCCTTTTTTACCTATTTACTTTACGGCCGCTTTTCCTACGGTTTAGAAAACTATGAAGGGATGACGACCTATACCAACGCCGGCACCGGCACCTGGGAACCGCCAGTGCGCACTCTTTTGCCGGGAGAGATTATCCGTTTTGTGATTGAATAGTATAATTTTTATAAAAAGAAGCCGCTGGACATGGCTGTCAGCGGCTTTTTCTTATATTTTATGGTTATGGGTGTCAGTCATTATTTTAATTATCCCCATGTCCATTATTTGACAATTTTTCGTCGGGAATGATATAGTATATGCGACTGAGTCGCAATATATGTCTCAACCAGAATTAACCAATTTAATAAATTCTATTCGCGCTCGTGGTCGCCGTTTATCCGGCGGACGGGAAGCTTTATTGCGTGCTCTAGCGACGGCGAATAAACCTTTGTCAGCGGCAGCAATTATGCGTTCAGTCGCCGTGAAGCGGGCTAATTTAGACCGGGCAACGGTCTATCGGACTTTAAGCTTTTGGGAAAAAGAAGGCGTGGTGGAAATTTTACATCTGGAAGGGGATGAGCGCTTATATCATCTTAATCTCCATCACCATCATCATTTGGTTTGTACTGTTTGTAAAAAAATATCTGCCGTTGATTTCTGTCAAAGTTTGAGCCGGGAAGAGGCGGCGATAGCCAAGAAAACCGGCTTTAAAATCCAGCGTCACACTTTAGAATTCTACGGATTATGCCGTGAATGTGCTCGAAAAAATTATTAATTTTTGAATTTTAATTATCCATTTATGCCCAAACGTTTTATTTTCATGGGGATATTTGCCCTTATTATTGCTGCTTTCGCCTGGACGGCGGCTGATAGCTGGCAGAAGAAGCAGTTGTCAAAAGACACGCCTATTCTTGATAAGGTTCAAGAAACAACGGTTGCCAGTGAGGCTTCACCCATCATTGTCGTTTCCAGTCTTTTTCCTTGGTATGATTTAAGCCGGGAAATCGGCGGCGACCGGGTTAATGCTAAATTAATTTTGCCGCCGGGAGTGGAAGCGCACGCTTTTGAACCAACGCCGGGGGATATGATTAGTATCAGCCAGGCTGATTTGTTTGTTTATACCGGTGATTATTTGGAGCCTTGGGCTCAAGACATCTTGGCCGGTCTTAATGGCAGCGCTCCCGAGAGCCTGGCTATTGGTAAAGATTTGGCGGAGTTACCAAAAGCAGCCCCGGAAGAGGCTGGACTTGATCCCCATATTTGGCTTGATCCGATGATAATGTTTAAGGCCGCCGGCCGTTTGGCGCAGACTCTGGCCAAGATAGATCCGGATAACAAAGCCTATTACTATGAGCGCCTGGAAAATTATCAGGTGCGTTTAGAGGAACTTGATGCGAATTATCGCCAGACCTTGTCAACCTGTAAGCAGCAAGAGTTTATTTATGCCGGTCATTACGCTTTTGGCTATTTAGCCGCTCGCTATGGTCTGCAATATCAAGCCGCTCAAGGATTTTCTCCGGATGCGGAAAGTAGTCCGCAGGCGTTATCAGAGCTGTTAAAATCCCTGAAAGCGGAGTCGGCTGATTATATTTTTGCCGAAGAGCTGGATAATCCTCAATTGGCCAAATCTCTGGCGAAAGACGCCGGCGTCAAGATTTTAATGCTCAATTCCGCCCATAATGTGAGCAAAGAAGATTTAAAGGCCGGCTTGACTTATGAAGAGATAATGAAAAATAATCTTAAAGAATTAAGCCTTGGACTCAAATGCCAGTAATTGTTGAAGTTAAAAATCTTGATATTGTCTATAATTCCCGGCCAGTGGTGAGGGATGTGTCTTTTAGTGTTTCCGCGGGTGATTATATCGGCTTGGTCGGGCCTAATGGCGCCGGTAAGACCAGCCTGGTTAAAGCTTTGTTTAATTTGCTTCCTGTTCGTCGGGGCGAGATTAAACTGTTCGGTCAGAGCTTAAACACCTTCAAGCAGTGGGAGCGTTTAGCCTATTTACCCCAGAAGCATCAGTATAACCGACTTTTTCCCGCCAGCGTGTTAGAAGTCGTTTTAAGCGGATTGGCGGGTCGTCGGCGCCGTTATGATAAAACGTCAGCGAAAATGGCGGCCCTATCTCTTTTAGAGGAGCTGGCGATGGCGGATAAAGCCGATAAATTATTCAGCCGTCTGTCCGGTGGCCAACAACAGCGGGTACTTTTAGCGCGCGCTTTGATTCGGAAGCCGGAGCTCTTAATTTTAGATGAACCAACCACAGCCTTAGACCCGATGGTTAGAGAAAAATTTTTTACGCTGCTAGCCAAGGCTAATCAGGAACAGGGGACGGCTATAATCATGGTGACTCACGATACGGCCGATATCGGCCGTTATGCCCGTTTACTTCTATATCTTGATGAAGGCTTGGTTTTTGCCGGTCCTTTTGCCGATTTTGGTCATTCAGAAAAAATGAAAAAATATTTTGGCGATTTCGCCCAGCCTTTATCTAGCCATCAGCCTGACCATTAATTTTTATGGAATTTTTATCTTTTTTCCAATATCCTTTTATTATCCGCGCTTTAATTGCCGGTATCTTGGTGGCGCTGCCGGCGGCTCTTTTAGGTTTGTTTTTAGTTTTACGCAAGCTGTCTTTAATCGGCGACGGCTTGTCTCATCTTAGTTTTGGGGCGGTAGCTTTAGGTCTCCTCTGCGGTGTCTATCCTTTTTATGTTTCCGTGCCCTTGACAGTGGCCGGCGCTTTTTTGATTTTTCGTCTCGGCAACAAGGCCAGGATTTACGGTGACGCCGCTATCGGCATCGTTTCTGCCGTGGGGGTGGCTGGCGGTGTGATTATTGCCAGTTTGGCTAAAGGTTTTAATGTTGATTTATTTAGCTATCTTTTTGGCAGTCTTTTGGCAGTCAGCTGGGGGGAGATTTATTTTTTAGCTTTATTGGCGGCGGCTACTCTTGTTTTTATTTTCATCTATTATCGTTCTTTGTTTGCCTGGGCCTTTGACGAAAATTCAGCTCGCGCCGCCGGTGTTAGGGTAGATTTTTTAAATAATGTTCTCTTGATTCTTACAGCCCTAACCGTGGCGGCGGCAGTTAAAGCGGTGGGGGTAATGTTGGTGTCCGCTTTGTTAATTTTACCGGCGGCTTCAGCCTTGCAAGGTGCTAAACATTTTCGCAGCGCTCTTATCAGTGCTTCCTTTTTTGCCTTTATCGCCGTTATCATCGGTTTAGCGGCGGCCATTTACTTTAATTTGCCGGCCGGCGCCAGTATTGTCATCGCCGGTTTCTTCTTGTTTGTGCTTGCCTATTTTCGCGCTAAATTGTTGAAAGTTTAAATTAAGGTTTTTCCAAGAAAAAAAGACCCCAGACTATTTGTCCAGGGTTAATTGGGGCGAGGAGAGAAGCGGCTAGTTTGGTAATTTTATTTTGAAGACATAATACGCTCAAGATTGAGCTTTATTAGGCGCTCTTGAATAACAAAATGATTTTTATCCGCCTTGGCTTTTATTTTTTCCCGAATATCCAGCCAATAGCTTTGAAAATTGGCGGCTAGGACTGGATCATTAATCTTTTCAATAAAATCCAAGAATTCGTTGATGGTGTCATCAACGATTTCCTTATTGTTTGTTTTCTCCAACAAACAGGCAAAAAGATCAAAGGCTTTTTTCAATTCTTTATTTCTATCCATGTTTTTAAATTTTAAAGAACAGTTTTATTTAAATACAAAAATAATCTTTTGTCAAATAGGAGAAGAGGTCTTGACTTAAAGAAAATTTTGCGCATCGATTATAATGATTTTATGAACAACATTACTCTTATCGCTGTCGGCGCCTTAAAAAACAAGGCTTTACAATCTTTGGCGGCCGATTATCAAAAAAGAATAAAACCTTACGCCCGTTTACAGAAACTGGAAACGCCGGCGTCACCTTTTAGAAAAGATGATAGAAATAAGGCAAAAAAGCGGGAAAAAGAAGCTTTGGAAAAAGTTTTGCACCGGTATCCAAAAGAGTCGATTTTTATTTTGGCGGAAACTGGTCGTCTTTTTGATTCCGTGGCTTTTTCTAATTTTTTGAGTGAGTATGACGGTCGCGATTTGGTTTTCCTTATCGGCGGCGCTTTGGGCTGGGAAGAGGAGTTGGCGCTAAAGTATCCCGCCCTCTCTTTATCACCCTTAACCTTTCCGCATGAACTTGCCCGCGTTGTCCTTTTGGAACAGATATATCGCGGCCTTTTGCTTAAAGCGGGTAAGGAATATCATTACTAGGAAAAATTTGATATAATAAAAACAGGAAATAATTACTTTGAATCTTAATATTTATGATTTCTCCTGCAAAAAAAATTATTCCTGTTTTTAATAAGCAGCAGCGCCGCTTGGTTTGGACAATGGCGGTTTTGACCGTGATTGCCGCTGGTTTGCTGCTGGTTTTTTCTTGGCGCTTGAGTCGGCTTAATTTTTTGCCGGCTTGGTCTTCTTTATCGGTCTTACCCGCTTTGTTCCAAGGAGAAACGATGCGAGAAACCGCGGTCGCCACTTTACCGGTTTTTTCCAGCACGGAAGAACTATCTTTTCTCAGTTCGCCGGACGGACGCAATTTCGCCTATATCCTTAACAATAATCAGAGTCAGCAGCTGGTTTTAAATGAAAAAGCCGGTCCGATCGTAGATAGTGTTACTTTTATGGCTTTTTCTCCGGATTCCCGGAGTTTTGCTTATACCTATAAGTTGAAGGACAAAGAGAGGGCGGTAATTAATGGCCTTGTCGGCAAGGAGTATGATTGGATTTTTAATCCTCGCTTCTTTACTCCTGATAGCCGTTATTTTATCTATAAGGCTAGAGAGAAGGGCAAAGACAGGCTAGTGATAAACAGTCAGGAAAGCCGGCTTTATGATCGTATCTATGAGCCCTTTCTGTCACCGGATAAAGCTACTTTGATTTTTTTCGCTCGCGATGGCGAGCGTTTGTGGCGGGGAGAAATTCCTTTAGAGAGAAGCGGCGATCAATAAAAGAAAAAAGCCTTTCTAAGAAGAAAGGCTTAATATTTTTTATATCTGCACTAGGGAGATTAAATCTCGGAGGATTGTTAGAATCTTCACTAAGATTTCACTCGCCAAGGCAGAAGCTTCTGGAGGCATTGCCCAACGCAGAACCATGATTAGCACCAGGAAGCCTATCAAACTGTTTAATCCTTTCATATGTTTAAAAGATTAAATTTGTTAGAGCGGGATCCTGAGTGACCAGCTCAGGGTCTGCCACTTTCCTTTTGAGAAAGTGCCCCCTTTTTTAGCGATAAATGCTTATCGGCAAAGAACGGGAGGGTTGGACTTATTTAAGGAACTATTTTTTACTATAATTATACGGATGAATCCTGATTTTGTTACATTTTTAAAGATTTAGCGTTATTATTAGCCAAAGCATATTTTATGCCGGTTACATTTATTCAAGCAGACAAGCGACTGAATGCTTTTTTCCGTTCTGCCTATAATCGAGAAAAGGCTGAGATTTTAGGTCGTTTTTTTAAGACCGGACCCGGTCAGTACGGCGAAGGGGATAAATTTATCGGCATTAATGTCCCGACTTTGCGCGCGCTGGCTAAAGACTATCAGGAGATTGATGACGTTTTCTTGGAAGAACTATTAGCTAGTCCTTATCATGAAATTAGATTGCTCGGCGCTTTAATAATGACCTTAAGATATGAGCGGGCGAGCACGGAAAAGGACAGGCTGGGCGCTCTCAATTTTTATCTCAATCATCACTTGGCGCTCAATAATTGGGATTTGGTGGATTTGACTGTCTCTAAGGTCTGGGGCGACTATCTTTTACATCATCCGGAAAAAAGAAAGGATTTATATCATTGGGGGCGAAGCCAGAATCTCTGGGAAAGACGTTTGGCGGTAGTGGCCACGCTCACGCTCATTAAGGCCGGCCAGTTTAAAGAAATCCTTGATTTAAGCGTGATGCTTTTAGATGACCAAGAGGATTTGCTGCATCAAGCGGTGGGGTGGATGTTAAGAGAGGTGGGGAAGAAGGATAAGCAGGTTTTAGTCGACTTTCTCCTAAAATATGCCGCCCGTTTGCCGCGGACCACTCTGCGTTACGCGATTGAACATTTTTCAGAGACGGAAAGAAAGAAATATTTAAATTTAAAAAGATAATTTATAAGCTCCAAATTAATCCGAGGATTATCCGGGGCCAATTATAATTATGCCTGATATTAATTTATTTAAAAGTGAAGCCGGTGCCAAAGCGAAGCCGGCAATCATCATTATCGGTCTTGTCCTGCTAGCCGGCATCATCACCGTTGCCTTGTTGCGCGATCGCCTCGTTAATGTCCAATATCGCCAGGTAACGGTGATGGGGCAGGGCCGGGTAAGCTATCATCCCGATTTGGCGGTGATTAATCTGGGGGTGCAAATTGACAAGGCGAAACAAGCCGAGGAGGCGTTGAAGCAATTGAACGAGAAAGTTAATAAGATTATCGCCGCCGTCCAGGCGGAAGGGATTGAAGCGGCCGATATTAGTACGCAGAACTACAATTTGTATCCGCAGTATGATTATCAAGATAATATTTCCACCGTTGCCGGTTATAGTGCTAATGAGCAACTGAGTATCAGGATTAAGGATTATGACAGTCACCCGGAAAGACTAAATAAAGTTTTGGCAGCGGCGGCTAAGGCCGGCGCCAACCAAATTAACGGTTTGTCTTTTGATTCCTCCTCCCTTAACACTTTAAAACAGCAGGCGCGGATACTAGCTTTGCGCGATGCTCAAGCCAAAAGCGGGGAGCTGATGGCGGTGACCGAGGTAAAGATTAAAAATATCGCCGGTTGGTGGGAGAATGTTATTTATCCTCCTTCTGTGACTTATGTAGGGGGTGATTTGGGCAAGGGCGGGGCGGCCGATTATTCTGCCGCGACGCCCAGTGGTAATCGGGAAATCGTGATTGAGGTGGGCGTGAATTATAATATTAAATAAATTGATAATAGTTTAGCTGGATTAATAAGAATCCGCTTGAGTAGAGGCGGATTTTTATTTTGTTTTTTTTCAAAGTTGATTTTTAATTTTGTCAAGCGCCAGCCTCAGCTTAAGCCCTTGTATTTATTGGCACAATTTTTAATGTGTGCTATAATATCCCTGTAAACAAAGGATAATAATTTTTAACTGATATTTTATCTAATAAATATCGACTTAAAATCATTTATCTTTGCGTTTACAGATATTTATTTTTTATTAAATATTTTAATCGGCTCACTTATTACGCCGACTTGCCCTAGGCCGGTCGCTTCGTAGTAAAGGCCCCATGCAAAGCGTATGTCCAAAATGACTAAGGCGCAGATCGTCGCCGCCATGTCTCAAGCCACCGGCTTAAGCAAGAAGGACGTTAATGGTTTCTTTGAAACCTTGTCTGAAATGACCTACAAGGAAGTCAAGAAAAACGGAGAATGTTTAGTTCCTGGTTTCGGTAAATTGGTAAAGGCGAAGAGAAAAGCGCGCGAAGGCCGCAATCCCGCGACGGGTGAAACCATTAATATCCCGGCTAAGACCGTCGTCAAGTTCCGCTTGGCCAAGGCGGTTAAGGATGCCGTTTTATAAATGGTAATGGGTTTTTATAGCTATATCAAAAAAAGCACCTACGGGTGCTTTTTTGTAGTAGGTAGGGATAAAAGCGCTTATCTATTTATATCCCTGGAGCTTGTCATAACAGCTTGAGGCCAATATTGCCCTAGGCCGAAAGCGAATAGCTTATTCTTTAATTTTGTATTCCGGTGCAGATAGATAAGCAGAGAAGAGAGTTCTATTTGATAGCGGTTCTGGCTGACTCTAAATTTCAAGTTGTCACCTTCGGCTTTAAGGGCGCGGCGAATAGTTTTATCAGTGACTCCGCCCAGCTTGGCGGCTTCGGAGACAGAAAGCCAAATAGGGTTTTTAACATGGAGACCGCGAAGATAGTTAAGCATTTTCTTGATTTTAAGTCTAAATATATTTAGACTTAACTTTATTATTTCTTAAATAAAAGCCTTATTTATAATTTTAGTCTAATATATCATAGACTAAAATTGTCTTATCTTTCTGATATTATCATTTAATCATAAAAAGTCAAGGATTATATCTAAAGGGGAAAAATAATGGCTTTAAGAGCAGAGATTGCTTGATTTCGGCGGATATTTTGTCTTCACCTTTATTTTTTTTAGCGCTAATTAGGTTAATTTATTAGCCAAAGATGGCTTGAAAATTAGATTTTCTGGCTTGCTTTTTTAAAGCCTTATGTTAGAATGAAAAGGTAAAATTTGTTTTAAGCGGAGAAAGGGAAGACTCCCTTATTTTTGATTATTATCATGACCCCCCATATAGTGAAAAAATTTAGAGAGAAGCAGTTATTGCAGCGACTAAAAAGTCAGGACAAGGAGGCCTTTATCAAGGTTTATGACGATTATGTCCGGGACATTTATCGCTTCATCTATTTTAAAGTCGGCAAGGAAGAAGAAGCGCAGGATTTAACCTCAATGGTTTTTCTTAAAGCCTGGAATCACATTCAGACAAATTCTTTAAGCGACAGCAAGACTCTGCGCGCTTTGGTTTATAAGATTGCCAGAACTTCGATTATCGACTATTACCGCGAGAGCGGCAACAAGCTTGAAGTTTCTCTTAATGACGAAGACAAACCGATAGAAATCATAGACGAGAATCAAGATATGGCCGCTGATTTGGACCAGTCGACCAATCTGGAGTTGATTCGTCGCCAGTTGCCCTTGCTCAAAGAAGAATATCGCGAAGTTATCGTTTTGCGCTTCATTAATGATTTGAATTTGGAAGAAATAGCGGCCGTTACCGGCAAGAGCCGGGGAAATGTTCGGGTTATTTTGCATCGAGCTTTAGCCGCCTTGAAGGCGATGGTGGAAGATAAAATGGAAAAAAATAAATAACTGAAATATATTTTTCCTTCACCCATCTTCCTTATCTACAAGTATTATATTGACAAATCTCTTTTATTTGATATTATTAAACTGGAATTGCTTCCGAACTAAATTGTGGCGTTTACCGCCGCGTTCCCACAAGGGATAGGTTCGGAAGTTTTATTTTGGCCAAATTTGCACATAAATTTCCCGATGAGCGATAATTTTACGATATTCATCCGACCATTTTCTTTTATTTTGAACCGAACGATTTATCACGCTTGCCACATAATCCGCCAACTGCAATAAATTATTACTTTCCGACCGTTGCATTTTTACTTTTTTTATCACTCCCTCTCCTGTTTGGTGGCGTAAATATTTGGCCAGCTGGCGTTTAAAATCAAGATTGCCACTTTCATCAATTATTATTGTCGCTTTTTCTAACTTTTCTTTGGCGTTTTCAAAAACCAAACCGCAGGCGTATTTATAAAAAGATTCTTTATGGCGGAAACCCTCGCCCCATAATTTTTTAGGATTTTTGTTAATCACAATTCCATAATAGAAAAAGTTATACGGAGAAACTGCCACCAAAAATGCTCGTCTAACTTTATCGGAATTGCGTTTGCAATGAAATTCATAGTTTTCCGGTAGGCCTAACTCCTTTTTTAATGACTTTATTCTTTGGTCACAGTTCAACGCTTCCTCATTATCTTCAAACACAAGCAAACCGATAGTAAAATAACGGCTTGATCCTTTCTCAATTTTTAATCCGGAATCACCGGACTCGTCAATAAAAACTAACATAATTTTCTTGCGTTTTCTTGGTAAATTTTTAATTTTATGAAAAATTCGCACCTTGTAATACTATAGCAAGGATGGTTTAAATTTAAGTTAACAAAATAAGCGCCCCCAAACGGGTGCTTATTTGTTTATATAAAAAAGTTCCACCTAAATGGAACTTTATTTTTTTACTAACCACCTTCTTCCTCATCATCATTTTTTTTTACAGAAGAAGTTAGTTTTTAGAAAAAGAAAACAAAAAAATATACAAAAAAAAGAGAGAATAATAAAGAGAAAAATCTTTAATATGAGAATGAATGGCGAGTGTGGGTAATTAGGCCAAAATATAGAATGAGCTACTAGCCCTGCCAATACGAAATAGGAGATAGTTACTAGATATCCGAATAAATTTATCCAGAAATTTTTTATTAACAATCTTTTCTTTTTCATTTTTTTAAGTTTTATAATGAACTATTGTAATAAACATATTATAGTATATTAGTCAATATTTGTCAAGC
>MWDX01000033.1 GCA_002070735.1 Parcubacteria group bacterium ADurb.Bin115 | reverse complement strand
AACAAGACCATTTATAACCCGGTTTCTTATTTATTCCAGTATGCGGTTTATTATACACAGAAAATCAATTTTTACAAATATCCTTTCACTGGAAAATCATAAAACCGCCCAAGGGACGGTTCTATTAATTCTCTATACCAAAAACCCTATTCTTCTCCATCAAAACCTGGCTTTCTGATTTCCATCGGATGACCGCAGCAGATCAGTTGACCGCCGCCATCTTTGACAAACTTAACTTCGTTACCGCAAGTCCGGCAGAAATATGTTTTATTGACTCTATCGCTCATATAAAATAAATCATATTTTAGTCAACGCAGTATCTAAAAATTTACGCCAGCGAACATCAAAACCGCTGCGATTATTCTTATCCAAAGTTAAATGATGAAAACCATGCATAATTTTTTCCATAGCCGCATTTAAATCCTCGATAGAAAATTCTTGAATAGCTTCTATCGGTAAATCTAGCAACTCATCTGGACTCATTTTATCAATCTCTACCGCATAACGCACATTATCGATAAAACCGGGCTCATTTTGTAATCTCTCCTGAAAAGACATAAATTTAATTAATAAGTTTCTACAAAGACTTCGAAGTGCGCCTGCGGATGCTGGCAAGAAGGACATTTTTCCGGCGCTTCCGTGCCTTCGTGGATATAGCCACAGTTATTACATTTCCATCTCTTCACTTCCTTTTTCTTAAACACTTCTCCCGTCTCCAAATTATCATACAATTTCTGATAGCGTTCAGCGTGGGCCTTCTCGGCTTTAGCGACATTGCGGAATAAAGCCGCTAGTTCATGATGTCCTTCTTCGGTGGCGTCGGCGGCCATCTGCTGGTACATGTCTGAATATTCATAAGTCTCCCCCTTCACTGCCTCGGCTAAATTCTTCAAAGTATCTTCATTAATCAATTCTAATTGCTTAGCCCAGAGCTTGGCATGTTCTTTTTCGTTTAAAGCACTTTCTTCAAAAATATTGGCAATCTGGACATAACCGGCTTTACGGGCGACAGAGGCGAAATAATCATATTTATTACGCGCCATTGATTCGCCAGCAAAAGCAGTTTCTAAATTCTTTCTCGTTTTTTCTTTTAACATATTATTAATATTAATTATAATTATCTCCGTCCTAATTTTTTTAAAGTTTCCTTGTGCCTCTTCTTTTCCTCGGCCGCTTCCTCTTCCCGTTCTTCCTTAGCTTTCTTCTCGGCTATCTTTATCTCTTTATTTTCTGCATTACAACCGTCGTCTAAAGAATTACAAAATTCCAATTCATAGATATGGAAAATGGTAACGGCAATAGAGATAATCAGCGGACCGATAACTACACCCCAGAAACCAAAAAGAGCAATGCCTCCCAGAATAGAAAAAACCACGAAAATCGGATTAACCTGCGCCTTGCCTTTAATCATATAGGCGCGAATAATATTATCAATATTGCTAATAACAATCATTCCCCATAATAAAATGAAGATGCCCTGCCAGATTTTGCCAACCAAAAGATAATATACACCCATCGGCACATAGAAAATCATGGAGCCAATATAAGGGAGTAGTGAAAGAAGAGCGACTAACATGCCGGCCAAAAAGGCAGGAAAACCGACAATCGCGAAACCAATCGCCCCCACTAAACCTTGAGCGGCGGCAGTGACAAAAGTGGAAAGGATGGTAGTGTAGCTGACGGCGCGGAATTTCTGGAAAATTTCCCGGTCATAGACATTGGGCAGAGGGGAAAGATACATAAAACGCTCCAGCATCTTTTTGCCATCAACAAAGAAAAAGAACATGGTGATGATAATAATGAACAAAGAAATAATGAAATTAGTCGTGCCTTTTACCAGCATTGTCGCTCCCGACAAGAGCCAATTACTCAACTGCTTAAAAACATCGAGAAAAAAATTCTTGAAAGTGTCATTATTATAATATTGGGAAAAATTAATAGTGCCCAAAAGCTTATCCGGCAAAGCGCTGGTCTGAATAACACCGTTAACGCTATGGCTATTAAAAAAATTTATCGCCTGGGCATAGGCTGTCGCCGATTGCTGACCGGCATAAATTACCAAACGAACAGTTGGAATAATAATCAGGATAACCAAAAAAAAACACATTAAAAGGGCAGCCAGATTCTGACGCCCTTTTAAGAATTTGATCAATTTAAGATAGGGGGTATAAAAAATGGAAACAAGAATAGCAGCTACCAAAATTTCCGTTAAAAACGGCTTAAAGATGAAATAGCAGCCCACCAGCACCAATCCCAAAAGGATTAGTAAGAAGGGCTTAGTTAGGCTTTTAGTCATAATTGCATGGGGGCGGCCGCGGAAACGGCCGGAATAAAAACCAAATTTATAAAAACCGAGTCGCCAAAGACGACCGGCAGAAATTTATTTTGTTTCCTTGTGCAAGGTGTGCTTCTTGCAGTGATCGCAATATTTCATCATTTCCAATCTTTCCTTCAAGGTCTTCTTGTTCTTGCGGGAAAAATAGTTGACGGTCTTGCACTCGGTGCATTCAAGCTTGATCATGTTGTCCTGGGACATAGTGAAAGGAGAAAACGAGCGAAACGCGCTTCTTAAAAAACCTTGAACACGCGGGTTAGCCGTTTATGTTTAGAAAATATTAATTACTCTAATACAATAAATAAAAATAAGGTAAAAGTCAACCGTATGGATACTTATCTTAGCTATAAATAGAATAAATTTACCCTATTTTTGACAATATTGGCAATAATGAGTTCCTCGACCCGCCACTTTTATCTTTTGCAGAGGCCGCCCACAGAGCGGACAAGCCTGGCCATGGCGCTGATATACCTTTAATTGTGCCATAAAATTGCCTTTTTGTCCTTGGCCATCAACAAAATTACGGAAAGTCGTGCCCCTGGCCTTAATTGCCTTCTTAATAATATTGCCCATGGCTTCTCGTAGTTTTTCAATTTCTGTTTTCTTTAAGCTCTTAGCGGAACGATTAGGTCTGATGCCGGCCATAAACAAAGATTCGTCAGCATAAATATTGCCAAGTCCAGCAATTAATTTCTGATTGAGAATAACGGCTTTAACCGGTGCCTCCCGGTGTTTAAAAATTGCCTGCAAATAAGTATAATCTAAAGCTTTGTCCAGCGGTTCCGGGCCATAATTATCCGCTAAAATCTTTTCTAAAGATTTTTTATCAACTAGTTTGATATAACCGAATTTGCGCAAATCATTAAAAAATAAACGACCGCCATTATCAAAATCAAAGAAAGCGCGAGTAAATTTGTTAGGCAAATCCCCGCCAACCGCCGCCGCCAAAGAATTATTAGATAAACTATGTCCACCCGCTATCTTTTTGTCGCCAGCAATAAATATCAGCTGTCCAGTCATTTTTAAATGCAAAAGCAGATATCTGTCTGTGTCTTTAAAATCTAAAATCAAAAGCTTACCCCGTCTCCGCACGGCTGTCACTTTCTTGCCGGGCAAAAACTTAGCCAAAAAAGCCGCTCCGGGAGCGACGTTTTTGAAATCTATAAATTTTACATTTTGGAAACTAGCGCCAATTACATATTTTTCCAAATCTCGGCGTATAGTTTCTACTTCAGGTAATTCCGGCATACTACAAAATAAAAACGAGAAACAAAATCACCGCCAAAGAAAATAACTCAACGGCAAAAATCTTAGTCAAACTCCAACCGATTTTATCAGGATCAATTAAGGGCATATAATTTTATTATAACAAAGAAAAGCCTAAATTAAAACGGACACGAACCTGATTCTTCTTGGGAACCGAGCGGACATCCCCCCAAAGTAGCCTGTGTCTGATTATCTATAAACAATCTAGAAACGGCAAACATAATCAAACCAAAAACCAATAAAACTAAAATTTGCCAATAATTAACTTTCTGAATATCTTCCTTCTTCCTGGCTTCACAGACTCCGCCCGGACATAATTGTGCCTTGTTGCCGGTCAATAAATTATACAGCTTGCAACCGACGCAAATACCGAAAGCACTCTCCAAAAAAAGTAAAATAACACAAATAAAACAAATAAGGCAGCTGAAAGTAAAAGGAATAATATTTAATATTAAGCTCGCCACCATAATTAAAGCTAAACCTAATCCTAAACTCCAGGCAAAACGCTTCTGCGGCGCGCCGGTGTATTCCGGTTTCTGTCCCGATACCGCCAATCTCCCTAAAATCATCACTGGCGCATATTTGGGATTAACGAAAACCCTAATTAAAAATTCAACTGTGAAAGCGATAATAAATATTTTGATAAAAGTAAAATTTCCGGCTAATAAAACATTAGATAAGGAAATCATAGCAAATAAAAACAAAATACCGGCAGCAGCACGCGCTTCCCTTTCGTTTAAAACCGGCACTTGATAGGCTTCCATTTTTTCGCCAAATTGAAATATCTTATGCATAAAAATAAATTAATTAATAATTAATAAGTAAAATTATACCCTATAGCTAATTCTAACTCAAACAAAAATTCTCCCAATAAGGAAGAATTATAATGGTGGGGAGCCTGATATGATTTGGGAACCTGGCTCATTAATAAGAAGAATACTAGTATTATAGCTCTTTAGAAACCAAAAAAGAAGTCCGTAGACTTCTTTCAATCTAAATACTTTAGTTAGATTGTTTAGAACTAGAAGAGGCTATTAAATCTTTCGGGAACTTGGCAACCACATCCCATATGAGTATTTGCCCAGTTGAATAAATCATCCTGTAGCGACATCTGTGCCTCGTCTATTTCTGCATTATAAATTGCGATATAGAATTGGTACAAAATAGGATATGATTCCAGGCTTTCAACTTTGAATCCCTTTGATTTCAGCTCTTCCCATTTTTTAGACGAGCTAATTTTATTTTTAGGAATCATTGTTCCGCCCATATAGCCACCGGCCATTGTTTCCACAGTATTTATTGATAATACTGTTCCATCTTCTTTAATAAGAAGAAATTCTTCGGAGGTAAATCTAATAATGTTCATGGTTCTGTTCCTTTTTAAAGATTAAATAATTAATTAATTTGGACTAATTACTAAACACACCTAAATTTAGACGAACTTGGTAATTAATCCAATTTAACCTCTTTTTAAATGAACTATTTTTAATATCTATATAATAGCATACTTTTAATTAAATGTCAATGGTTTGTAAATTTACACAATAAAACCCAATAAAATCAAGATATTTTAAAATATTGGCTCAACTATAACTCAAGGAGGCCAAAAAAGTGAATAAGTCTATTAATAATCAAACCCGATGTTCAAAAATTACCCCAAAATGGGACAAGACTACCTCAAAACACCAATAAAAATTTTAAAATTCGGGATTCAGTCTTGCATGCAAGATGGTGCAAGTCGTTTCCGTATAACTAGTAGTATAAAGATTTCTTTTCTTTTATATGACTTCTCTATTAACCAAGGAAAAAACTTTGTTTAAAAGAACTTCTAATTAGAATAGAAATCTTTACTAATTATCTAACCAATATAAAATTTCTCCATGCTCGCAAGTCCTTAGAAGACAAGAGCAAACAAATATTATCCCTGGAAAGCCAAGTCAATAAAATGAAAAAATTGGCTCATAGTTTAGGTTTGGAAATTGATAAAATATATACGGAAAGCAAATCGGCTAAACTGCCAAATAATCGGCCTGTATTTTTAGAAATGCTTAAATTATTAGAAAATAATAATGAGGCTGAGGGCTATGGAATATATGGAATATTCTGTTGGAAAATTGATAGATTATCTAGAAATCCGATAGATAGCGGAAAAATTTAATGGTTGTTGCAACAGTCTAAAATTAAAGTGATTCAAACGAGTGATAAACAATATCTGCCGAGTGATAATGTATTATTGTTAAACATTGAGGGCTCAATGGCTAACTAGTATATTTTAGACTTATCAAAAAATGTTAAACGAGGGTTAAGGACTAAACTAGAAAAAGGCGGTTGGCCATGTATTGCGCCGATTGGCTATTTGAATGACGGTAAGGGCGGAATTCTGGCTGATAAAAATAGGGCGCCCTATGTTAAGCAAATATTTTAAATGTATATCAGCGGTAATTATACAATTAAAGAAATTGCCGATAAAATTTATCTGGTCGGGCTAAAGAGTCGGGGTGGTAATAAATATCATAAGTCGCAAATCTATACCCTATTAAACAATAAATTCTATTATGGCATTATAACTTCCCACGGCGAGGAATACGCTGGCAGTCATAAACCGATAATCTCTAAAAGGCTATTTGAAGAGGCATAAAAAATGGCGCACAAAAAATAACATGTTGAAAAAAACAAATTAGACTTTATTTTTCGGGGGTTAATGATTTGCGCTCATTGCGGTTGTTTATACACCGCTTCTAAAAAGAGGGGTAAACATATTTACTATTATTGCACCAATGGCGGAAATAAATGTGAGGAGCATAAAAGTTATTTAAAAGAAGATGAGACTATTAAAATGTTGGCTGATGTTTTTGAACGATTAACTTTTCCCGAGGAATTTATTAATTTAATGTATAAGGCTAGCCTGGATAAACTAAAACAGGAATCGGAAAATCAAGACTATCTGAAAATTAAAAATAAACTTTCAAAACAGCTCAAAATTAGAGAAGACAGACAGGCTGAACTCTTTAACCTGCTTTTAGACAAAGTTATCTCTAAAGACGATTTTGAGGCTAAACGAAAGACAATAGCCGAAGAGCTAAACTCACTTAACGAGGAATTAACAACTTTAGAAAATAAAAATCAGCCACTAGATAAAATTACTTTGGAACAAGTTAAAAACTTCTTTTTAGCCCAACAGGCAATGAAAAATAAGTTTTTAGAGGCTAAACTAAATAAACAAAGAAAAATAATAAAAAACATACTTTGGAACGCTGAAGTTAAAGACGGAAAAATTACTAATATTAAATTTAAAGAGCCACATTCTTTAATAGCAAAAGACCCCCAAAATGGGAGTCTTAACTTAATGTGGGCCGGGCTGGATTCGAACCAGCGAAGGCGCGAGCCAACAGATTTACAGTCTGTCCCGTTTAACCGCTTCGGTACCGACCCTTTTAAAACAAAGCGCCTGAATTCAGGCTGTTTCTATTATATAAAATTTTCAGTAATTGTCAAACAAAAACCGCGCTAATCGCTGAAGCGCCGCGCGGTTTAAAAATCTGCTAAAAAATGAAAAGCCTCAGGCGGCCCCGACACCCTGAATCACAAAGCGAACCAAACCGTAAGCGGAAAAGATGATAACTAGACCAACAGTCGCCCAAATCAGAATATCTCTACCCTTTTTCACCTGTTCATTGCTGCCGCCGGAAGTCATCCACAGCAAACCACCATAAACGAACATTACTAGGGCTAAAGAACCAACCACGCCGAGGATACTATTAATGGCTCGACCGATAAGAGTCTGGAAAGAATCAAT
>MWDX01000032.1 GCA_002070735.1 Parcubacteria group bacterium ADurb.Bin115 | reverse complement strand
TTGTGTGGAAAGTAGTTCCAGGCATCGGTTACCAATTTAAAAACATAGCTCAATTCCAAAACGTCTCCGCCCTGATTAAACATTGCCACAACTTTCATCCTGTTGTCGTTGTCCTCCTCTTTATAAATAGTATCTTGAATATGATCAAAGGTAAAAAGCGCTTGCCAAAAAATTGATTAACATATCTTTCCCTGTGTCCATCTCCAAATTCAACGATACAATAATCCATGCCCATCTCTATAACTCTTATGAATCCGCGATTTGCCGTGTCCTGTATTTTTTCTTTGTTCTTATGGGCAGATATTAAAATGTCAACATCTTTATCGTCTATACTTGTTTCTTTTATATTATTTTTGAAATCAATTATATCTTAAAATCATTTCTTTTAAAATTAGTTACCTGTTCAATAATCATCGGATTTTTAATTCTATTGTTAAACCATCTTCTTTTCCAAAAGTTTACAATATTTTTTTGTGAATAATTATAATATTTTGGTTTTTCTTCTTTATTATTTAAAAACTTTTTAAAGTTTTTTGCTAAAGGAATAGCATAAACATTCCTCTTAAACGAATGCTTTAAAAGAAAATCAGAATCAAATCCCAAGAGATCGCCGACAGTTCTTATTACTCTCATTCTCCAACTAGGACCATCTCCAAATTTATTCATAACAAAAATATTTTTTTCTTTTAACAGTTGCTTCATTGCCTCAAAGGTTTCTTCTGTTAAATGCAGAGTTCCGAAACCCTTAGTTTCTCCAATTGGCTTATAAAGAAGCTCATCATTAAATTTTAATCTGTTATACTGAGAACTCTTACCATACAAACTTGTTGTAAATAAACAAACTAAATCGCTAGCTTTTCTTTTTTTGATTCTCGTAATTTCATTCTTATATTTCTTTTCATATATTACTCTAATTTCATTGGAGGCGAGAAGATAGGACATTAATTTTCCTCCCAATATATAGTTATAAGGTGGCAAAGCCCCAATAACATAAGCATCCATTGTATAAATTATGTTTTTAGTTCTGGTATTTTTATCCCAACCAACCCAGTTATCTCTCTCTGGGATATGAATAATTGGACTGCCTAGTGCCGCAATACCAATAACTGGTTTCCCAATAATACCATCATCACGAACAATAATTTTAATTCTTCTCCCAACATATTCACTATACGGAGACGACCAATAGTATCTAAACAATCTAAAAATTTTATGTTGCTCCGGCGTTTCACATATTTCAACGATTGGCTTTATTTTAGATTTCAATACTTCGCAACCATCAGCTAAATTTTCCCGAGCGATATTTATGTTATTTTCTATCCATTTTCTATTTTTAAATAGGATTTCCTCTCTCTTAACTGCCATTGATTGTCTTATTGTCTCTTTATCGTAATCTTTCGGGGGAACAATTACTATTTTTTCATTATCAAAATTTACTTTCCAATCCAATCTTAATAGATCCCTTATAATTAAAAGCTTAACCCTTTCCTCAAAAGAACTTGTTTCAATACCATCTAAATCATATTTAATTTTTTTAAAATATGTTTTAGTTAAATTGTTTTGTAACTGTATTTTTAACATTATATATTTTCAAATTTTAATTCCTTATAAACTTTATCGTTTACTAATTTTTCAAATTCAATCACTCTAACCGGTAAGGCAAAAGCTTGGTCAGAGGAAACCATATACAGATTGCCTGGGATGGTTTCTGTTTGAATAAATTTTGATATTACACCATCATAATTTATATTTGATTTTACGAGTGCTACAATATCATCTGAATTACCCATATGAAATGCAAAAAAATTTTCTGCCTGAGTTCTAATTTCTTCTGATATAGCAGATGGTCTTTGAGTTATTGTAGTCATTCCAATCCCAAATTTTCTACCTTCTTTAGCTACCCTTACAAAATAATTTGCATTTGACTTCACAAACTCCTCTGATAATACATTTTGAGCTTCTTCAACAAATATCACTGTCTTTATAACATCGTTTTGTTTATCAGCGGTATAACTAGCTTTATTGAGTTCAAATAGTTTTCTTACTAAAATTGTAGAAATAATACTGGCTTCAGCATTATCTTTGAGAGAAAGATCTATAACAACAGTTTTCCCTTGTTTCAAATATTTAAAAACATCAACCACCAACGTAGAACTGTCTGAATGGAGCCCTTTTTCCTTATCTAATAGAAAACCTATTCTCTTTCTGATTCCCATAATGGTTGGCCTCGCCTTTGCCTCATCTTTAAATTCTTCTGCCTTTCCTTTCTTTTCCTTTAAACTACCAAAAAAATCTGGAAAATCTTTATATAAATTTTGAGGCTCGCTTGCATAAGTTTCTATTTTTTTCATAAAATCTCCGACATTTCCGTCATTTAAATATACTAGGAATGATTTCATTACTTCGGAAAAACCTGTAGTAAAGTTTAAAACATCGCTCACGGAAAGATTGTCATACATGTTCATAGCAACTTTACCACCAAAAATAAAACGATCACTATATTCTGATGGAAGATTTTTATCACTATACACCACTAAATTATCTTTTATTTTTTGTTCGTTAATATCGCCTAATCCGTAATTTCTTTGACCTCTTAAAAAGTATTCTCCATTTAAATCAAATATCAATTTCCCGTAGTTATTATCACCTATTATATGATATAGCAAAACTTTTACTAAGTTTGTTTTACCAAATCCAGATTGAGCAAAAACCATTGTTCTTTTATCTTTTAAACGATTAATATCAAATAATATTTTTCCCTTACTTTCTTGAACATCATCACCAATACATAAATACCCCATTTCAGCTCCATCTTTGTTATCTTTATTTAATATCTGATCAACCTCATTTTTATTTAAATGCCTCGCATGATAAGAAACGGTCGGTAATTTTCTTACGGCAGTTATAAACTGAATCTTCGTTCCGTTATCAGTAAAGGTCCCAAGAATTTTAACCTTATAAGTATAACTAAACATTTTTTGCTTATCTCTATCAGATAGTTCTCTTTCGGCAATTCTAGCATAGTGAACAGCAACTAATGTTTTGTCTTGGGATCTGAAAATTGGATCTTCATCATAAACTTCTGCTTCGACCCTCGCTAAATATTTAGCACCATTTTCATCTCTCGGACTTAATACAATAAAATCGCCAGTCTTTGGGCTAGCCTTTGAGTCGGCATAAGATGAATAAATAAGCAAAGCATCCTCTGTTGTCTTTTGACCATAAAGAACGCCAAAATCATTTTTCTCAATCATATTTTTGATAAATATAAGTTATTTAAAATTTATCGTGAATGTCTAAAAATAAATTTTCTATATCTACGTTATCTAATCGTTGTTCGCTATATAAAGCTGATTTGACTCTCTTGATTATTTCTTCTTTGAAATCCTTTTTTAATGTTACAAAATTATGTGCCTCAACTAGGGGGTATGGGTAACCAAGAATATAATGTTCTTGTGTCAAACGAGTTAACTCTTTAAAAATTACTTTTAATTGGTCTAAATCTCTACTCGGATTCTTTATTTTAATATTAGGTATAGCGTCAAAAATATTTATATCAACTATAACCCAATCATAGTTCTGTAATTTTTCAACATAATCAAGGCGAGCGGTAGAAAAAAAGCCAAAACCTCTGCCACCTTTTATATCTTTTTTAGTATACATCGCAGACCCTCTATCGCCACCATATGATGCCAGCAACACTGAATCTGGCACTTCGAACCAACAGCATAATTTTTGTCTTTTTACATCATCTATTGAAAAACAAAATTTTGGCTTTAGCTGATCCTGCAAATAATCATCTATTTGCTTATACGTATATGAGAGTTCCATTTTAATAGGAGAATTTTTTGTAATTCCGACAATTATTATTTCTTTGGAATGCAAATACTCACCCAACCTAACCAAAAACTCTTGTTTAATTTGTAGTGAGCGTAATGGTCCATCCCGAAGAATAAAATCACCTTTTTTAGTTTCTTCAAGGTTAGCTATTTCCAAAACCAAGGACCATTCTAAAATTTCTTGTGAAAAAGACAAAAGGGTTGAGAGGCTACTACAAACAGTATCTTTGCCATAAGAAAATATTTCTTCTGGGTTAGTTTGAAAAAAATTTATAAGTTTTTTTACGGGCTCTAACACCAGAAGTTCATCGTATATTTCATTTAGATCGTTCTGATTTAAAATTAAAATGTTATTTGGGTAATATGATTTTCCCAAAATTACCGGATCTGCATTTTTATTCATTCTTAATTCTTTACCTTTGTAATAACAAACATAACCAGCTGAGTAAATACCAACAGCAAGTCCATTATAAAACTGGTGGCTATTATAACTTCCATCTATAGCATAAAATTTTCTTTCAGTCTTATCTATTTCTTCAAAATTTAAAATTTCAAAAAAATGCGGTATTTCTGAATTTGTTTCATCCCCTATTATTGGGATAGAATAATTTTTACTATTTCTTTCATTTATCTGTTTTGCAACAGAATTAATTGTTTCTTCTGTAATTAAAAACATAAAAAATTAATGCTTTTTCTATATAAAGAATTTACTAATATATCCTAAAAGCTTTTATGCTATAATTCTACCACAAACTACTAAATACTGGAATAAAAACGAATAATCAAATAGAGAAAAAGGCAATTTCTTGCCCTTTTTGGTTTATAGTCGATAAATATCTAGAGTATTTTCAAAATGAAATAAACTGTTTTATTGGAGAGTTGGCGGCGATGTATAAAAAGCGTAAAACTCCCGACGAAGCATTGGCTTGATAATATATTTAGTCGGCTAGTTACCAATCATTAGAGGTTATTTCGAATGACCTCCTCCCCGCACTCGCTGGCAGCTCGTGCAGGGTTTCCTGCCCTTTAAAAAACTCAGCATAAACTGAGTTTCTTTATTTTTTGACTAATATTAGACGAAATATCTCGGTCTACTACACTAAAATTTTGTTGGCTCCACACGTTGGATTCAAACTGAAAAACTAGCAGTTTCCAAAGGGTTTAAGGGGTATTTTTCTAGGCCAAAATAACGGGAGTCGGTCGGGTATTTGAAAAAAAATGGAACAAATAGGACAGTGCAAAGGGCTTATTTTATTGGCTATTTGACAGAATAAGGAAATAATAGTAATAAACTATTTTAAAGCACTCTCTCTTCTTTTAAATTCATCTTCTAATACTTTAAAATTCTGAGGTAATTTAAAATAATCAGCTATTTTTACTGCTTCTTTAGAGCTAATATAATTCTTGGACTTATAACTAATTAATTTAATATCCGGGAAAGAAAACCTAGCATCAACACGCCGACCTTTATGTATGACGTGAAAATGACCTCCATGATCGTTACTATATACAGTAAATTGGAAACCATCCATGTTTCCTATTGTGCCGCCACACAATGGGCCACGCCATTCAATCAGATTTTTATATTTCTTTTTTAATTTTTCTTCGGCCAAATCTTCTTTTGAAAATGTATATTTTTTAGGCACTTCCTCGCCGCTCTCCTCAAATACACCTAAAAGGCCTTCCAGCATTTGCCATCTATCATTATCAAATGGAATAACATACTGCGTTTGATCATCTTTTTCGTCATTTATATAAGACTTTTTTTGACGACTCTGATAAATTTTTGACATCTTTTTATCATATACAACAGAATCTCTCTCATATTTCTCAACTAAGCTACCTACCTTTTTATGCCTTCTTTTAATTTTTCCGCTCAACCCACCGTCTGGATTAAAAAATTTTACATTTACAGGTATAAAAATAGATTGTGATTTTTTTCCCCAACCTTGTAGCCTGATAGTCATACAACCAAATGACTCTTTTAGCCCACTTCCGAAATGGAACTGAAAGATGTAAAGAAAATCAAAAAACCTACTATCATCAGATTTTTCTATTTCATCGCTTGAAACCCCTAAAATAACATTACCACCCATAATCAATCGGCTATTAATATCATACATCTCAATAGAAATACAGTCTCTATATCCAATTTCGGATTTAAGCCAGGCCCTAGAAACTGAACCAGAAATAACAAAATTTTCTCCGACATTTTTGAATCTCTTTGGTGATTCTATTTTTATTCCTCTATTAAAGATATTCGTATATTTATATAAACGCTTAATTACTTTTCTTTAACATATCCATAAGCTTCAATAGACATTTTTTTAAAATCATCGACCAAATCATTCACGCTTTTATTTAAATCACGAATAATTAAATTACCAATTTTTACCACCTTTTCCGAATCGCATTCCAATTCAGATATTCTTTTGTATTTCATTAAAATATTATGCGTTATATCTACTTATACGTGCAGATTATTATAAATATATTGCTATTAACAGCACTAAAACCTGCTGACGCTAATAAAATTATAAAAAAATTATACCTGCGTCCACGTGCCAATCTTTTTTTATTAATTTTTTTACGTTCATAAATTAATTTTTTTTACAGAAGCATCCTCAAAAACTTTTGATGAAATCCTATATCCATTCTGGAGTTTGTTATATTTAGAATATATTTTTAATATCTCCTTTGGTATCATGAATGATTCTATAACCTTGAAATTAATATCAAAATATACAACAACCAAATAATCAAAGCCAGTAAAATCTAAATCTCTTACAACCCCAAGAAGTTTTGACTTGTTGTAGTTAGTAATTCTTCTAGACTTGATTTGAAATTTATAGTTAGTTTTGTTGTCAATTGCGTCAAAATGTTTATTTGAATTTGGCATTAGTTCTAAATTCAAATTTTTTGCAACTAAATATTCGGCATAATCAGCAACTATGTTATTTTTAGTTCTAACGATCTTTCTACTTCTTAACTCTTCTACAATATTTGCATAAAGTTCTAAAAGATTTTTTGTTGTTAGATTCTTTATTTCCATAACCTCTACATATTAGACTTCACCTTTTTATTTATACTAGATTCCTGATTAATTTTTAGCGTTCGAATATCAAGTATAAATGGTGGCTTTCTATCATTGAATTTGGCTTTATAAAAATGTCCTCTATCAACCGCTCTGTCTATTTCTTTTGATGCGTAAGCTCTATATCTACCGACTACTTGAAATTTATCATCTATTTCTTCAAATCTTATTTCATAATCAGAACCTTTAGTCCTATTTATTATTGAATGAAAATAAACCCTGATGATAGCTTGTTGTCCAGAAGCATTATAATCTTCTAGTATAAATTTATTTTTAGTCAACGTTCTGCCCTGTTTAACTGGGATGTAATTAAAATTGACTTTTTTAATTTGCTGATGTGTTGCTAATTTTGCCAACTTATCAACCGCTTTTCTTTCTTCTGTCTTTTTCCCTTTCACCCAATGTATCTCGAACGGAAAAGTCATTTTTCTTTGTTCCCTATAATATTCTTTCCAGGTGCTAAGATTTTTAATATCTCCGCCATCATTCCTTTTCCAGCCATTGCTTACCCATTGAAAAACCCACTTATTACATATATCAACTACCGTATCACAATCGTTATATATAATAATCCTCGTTACTCCTAAGCTTTTCAAATCTTCTTGATGGCCATTAACCCATTTTATGGAATTAAGAATGGACAAAATCTCCATATTTGTACAAGTACCCATATTATATGCCAACTGTATTATTTCGTCTGGCTTTTCACAATAGTCTGGATACTTAACTATCCCAGCGCAACCCACTATTTTACCGCGTCCGCCAATAGCTGATCCGTCGCAGTTAATAATTAAATCATTCGTAGCCGACATATATTTTGCTTTAATTTTTCCACAAAAATTGACAAAAGTCAATGCGTGAAATTAGGCTCTATAATAATTAGTGTGGTGGATAAAACAAAAATAGTGGTAAAATTAGCTGTAAAATAAAGTTTCCCAACTTTAGCTAATAATTAACCACTATTTCTATGTTAAAATGCATCAACAAAATGTTAAACCTGCAAGGGTTTTTAATTGGCAAAATCAAAAATAGGCTTATATCAGCCTATTTTATTCCTAGCTCCCGGGGTGGGATTCGAACCCACGACCAATTGGTTACACTTACCCACTAATTTCTTAATGGTGTGGACTATATCATCATCCAAATAATGGATGCGAGGCACTTCGGGCCGTTCTAAGAACGGGCCTACTCCTTTTCAGGATAGTCTCTGAACCTTCCCTAACGAATTAGGGCTTGGCTGCTGATTACCATAATCTTTCGATTTTAGGCTTCCAGACAGTTCACCTCGTTTTCTTTCCACAATTACTTGAGGAAGCTGCGTGTTGCTTACGTGCACCTCACGATGACAATTTGCGCCTAACAATATACATTTATCCAGCTCTTTCTTTATAACCTGCCAGCTTCTGGTATAACCTTTAGCAGATATACCAAAATTTTTTATCAGATTCCAAGTGATGAAATTCAAGAGCCTTTAAACATCTATCGTCACCGCAAACGGAACATTTGCCACCTTTATATTCAAAGGCTAATTAACGGATTTGCTTTCGCCACCATTAACCATCGCCTTTAAATATTCGGCACGATCAGCGTCTTTTCTCTTATCTTTTGTCATAATAATATTATAGCAAAAGAGAAAGTGTGTTCACAGCCAACTGCGCTACCGCTGCGCTACCCGGGAATATTAAATTGTCGAAAGTCCTGCTCCCTGCTTAAAAAACAAAATATTTCAATAGAAATATTTACTAATATAATACCAGATTAGGACATTATGTCAATAATGCTAAAATTAAAAAACTTCTCTTTAAAATTAATAATCCTTCAGCTTCTCCAAGCCCTTCAGTTTTCTGATTTTTTCCAAAGCCTTGCTTTCAATTTGACGGATGCGCTCTCTGGTTACTTCAAATTCTTGGCCCACTTCTTCCAAAGTATGAGCTACGCCGTCAATCAAACCGAAGCGCATCTCTAAAATCTTCTGTTCACGCGGAGACAGCTGAGCCACGATATTCTTCACGTAATCACGTAGTAGTTGTAAAGCGGCCGCCCTGTCCGGAGTGACATTCTTCACGTCTTCAATAAAATCCTCTAGGGTTGAATCCTCCTCATCATCGCCGATGCTGGTTTCCAAAGAAATGGTGTCTTGGGAAATCTTGATAATATATCTCACCTTTTCAATATTTTCTCCCATCTCTGAAGCGATTTCTTCAGCCAAAGGCTCCCGCCCCAATTCCTGGATTAAAGTTCTCTGCACCTGCTGGAATTTATTAATTGTCTCCACCATATGAACCGGAATACGAATAGTGCGGCTTTGATCAGCTAAAGCTCTGGTAATAGCCTGCCTAATCCACCACGTGGCATAGGTAGAAAACTTATAGCCCTTACGGTATTCAAACTTCTCCACGGCTCTAAATAGGCCGATATTGCCCTCCTGAATCAAGTCCAAAAGACTTAAGCCCTTGGCCCCGGCAAACTTCTTGGCAATTGATACCACTAAACGCAAATTGGCTTCAATAATCTTCTTTTCCGCTTCTTTATCTCCTTTTTCTTTCCTCTTGGCCAGTTCTACTTCTTCCTCACCGCTAAGCAAAGGGACTTTACCTATTTCCTTTAAATACATCTGAATGGAATCGGCGCTCAATTTAGACAAATCAAAAGTAACAGCCGCCGCCGCTTTGGTCGAAGTAATGTGGGGATTCTTTTCCTGCACATCCAAAATCCGGCCAGAATCTTCAGCGATACGGATGCCATTCTTCTGCAATTCTCCTAAAAAGACATCATATTCATAAATATATTCTTCCACTTCCGGAAAAAGATACAACAGCTCCGTTTCTGTAACGAAACCGCGCAGACGCCCTTTATTAAGAAACTTCTTTAATTGCTCTTCGGTCGGTCGGACAACTTCACGGGGCGTAAGCGCCACTTTGGGCTTATTTTGAGGTGTCGTCTTTATCGCTGGCGCCGCCACCTTCTTTACCGGCGCTTTCTTCACCGGCTTGGACACCTTCTTTTTCCAAATCACCTTCTTCACCGGCTTTTTAGTATTTTTTGTTATTTTTGAAGTTAAGGCCATAAATTTAGAGGCTATGCAGCGAGTTAAGCTGCTCGGTCAAATTTTTTATTTCTTCCATTAACATCGTCATTCCTTCACTTTCACCAGCGGCTTCAGCCGCGCTAATCCGATCTTGGAAAGATTTTATCTGACGCTTAAGACTAAAACGTTTCAATTCTAACAATACCTTAGTAATTTCCGCTTTTAGCTGATTGGCATCATGCTGATAATAGTCTTTTTCCCCCAGAAGAGCCAAGCGATCAATAATCTCAGCACTACCATCTGCTTGTTCTTGCAAATATAAGCGAAAAGAATCGTAATCTAAAACAGCAAACTTATTATAATAGATAATCAAATTCTTGTAAAACGCAATCAGAGATTCGCCTGATAAGTCGTCTGGTTCTAAATGAGAGACGCTATAAGTGATAAAATCGGGCGCCTTCAGTAGTAAAGCTAGCAGTATTTCGGAAAGTCTTTCTTCGCGAGTGAGGCCTAATACGGGAGCTGTCGGCGTTAGCGTCGCTTTGGTCGCAGTTAACTCTGGTCGATTCACTTGAACAACCGGCAAACTTTCCCGCAAAGCCTGTTCAGAGATGCCCAGATTTTCCGCCAGACGCTGTAGCCAGTAATCACGGTCAATCTTATTGGAAAACTTAGCAATCATCGCCAGCATCAATCTGGCCACCTCCTTCTTGTCACTGAGCTTGCGTAAATCTTTCCCAGACTTCACTTTTTCAAAATAATATTCCATCATCGGCCGGGAATTTATCACCGCTTGTTTAAAATCATCAGGATTAGCGCGCAGACATTCATCCGGGTCTTTATACTGGGAAGGCAAGACAATAATCTTGATATTCATATCCAGCGCCAGCGCCTCTTTGATGCCGCGATCAGCCGCCAACTGTCCGGCGCTATCCATATCGAAAGACAAAATCAAGTTATTAGAAAAACGCTTGAGCAATTTTAATTGTTCCCTAGTTAAAGCGGTGCCGGAAGAAGCGACCGTATTCGTGAACCCATGCTGATGGCAGGCAATAGCATCCATCTGTCCTTCCACAACGATAGCAAAACCCCGCTCTTTAATGGCTTTCTTCGCTTTATCTAAAGCAAATAATACGCGGCTTTTATCATAAACTTCCGTTTGCGGACTGTTGATATATTTACCCCCGGTAACAGTGTCCGCTTTTTCCGGATTCACCCGAGCGGTAAAAGCAATGAGCGTGCCGCTTGCCTCCCTGATAGGAAAAATGATGCGGTCGCGAAAACGATCATAGACGCTTCCCCGCTCACTCCTGCCCGCCAAGCCGGCGGCAAAAATTTCTTGCTCGGTAAATTTCTGAGAACGCAAATAGTCAAACATGGCCGTCCATTGTTCCGAGCCGTAGCCTATCTGCCAGTCTTTAATGGTATTTTCACTTAATCCTCTTTTAAGAAGATAGGCTTTCATTCTCCGGCCGGTAGCATCATTCTCCAAATAATTTACATATTGTCTAGCGGCGCTTTCCAAACAATCAAGCAAACGCCCCCGTTTTGAATATTCGCCGGCGGCTGCCTGACGCAAAACTACTCCAGCTTTCGGGGCTAAAAGGCGCAGAGTGTCGGGAAAACTTAATCCTTCCATCTCCTGAACGAAAGACAAAACATCGCCGCCCTTGCCGCAACCGAAACAATGCCAAATCTGCTTATCTGGGGAAATTACAAAAGAGGGGGATTTTTCCCGATGAAAAGGACAGAGCGCTTGAAAATTAACGCCCACCGCTTTCACCTGGAGATATTCCCTGATTACCTCAACAATATCCAGTTTAGCTTTTATTTCCTCGGCTGGAGACATATGTTAAGAAAATAATCTTTGCCACCAAGAACGTTTAGGCGCTAACGGCGGCTTAAAAGACGGCTTCAAGGTCGTCAAGACATCGGCCTGAATATTACCGCCGGCAATAGGCGCCGAAGAAACAGAGGGGGGTAATAACAGTGAAGAGAGACGCGCCGCCTCCTGCTCCACCATTTCCCCGTCATAATCGGCACTATGGCGGGATTGCCCCTCATAACTCGCTTTCTTATGGTCTAAATGTAGATTAAAAAAATAGCCGCCCCCTTCCCTCTCTTGGACGTAGAGATGGAAACGAGGATAAAAATCACGGCTTAAACGACGAACAAAACTCTCCTGGCCGCGCTGGCGGTCATTAATTAAGGTATAGCCCGCCCGGCGCAGCCACTGCGCCGGCGAAGCTCCTCCCAGACGCTGATTGTCAATTATTATTTTCATTTTCTTTGGTCTGACGAAAAATGATATTATAAGTAAGAAAATTAATGACACCCAAAAAGATATTGACGAGAATCTGAGAAAATAGGTACCAAACACGGAGATTGTTCACAAGAATATGCATGCCCAAGCCGTTTAAATTCAGGCTGATAAAAGCGGCACTAAAAGAAATGATAAGTTGATGAGGCAGATGCTTCTGGCTGTAGTTACGAAAAGTCCAGAGCTTCTGCAAGCTAAAACTTACCACGAACGAAATCAGAAAAGCCCAAAAAGTGGCCAAGAGGATTCCCCAGCCCATTAAGCCGTGGAGGATAAAAAGAACAGCCAAATCAACGGCACCGGCAATGCCGCCGGAAATAAAAAATTTTACCAGCGCTTTCCGGCGATTGCAAAAAGCAAAAACTTTAGGAAAGTGATGGGCAAAAAAATTACGGAAATCATCGTAAAAGCGATTAATAAGAGACATATTTTTACCATTGACAATAAGTGAAAGCCCAGGTGGCTAAAGCTCGCGCCTGGAGGAAACGTTCATTTTTGCCGCCGGTATCTAAAACGGCGACGATCACGCTCCTTCCATCTTTGTCTTGAAAACGACCGACAAAGCAGTAGCCGGCCTGGTCGGTATAACCAGTTTTGCCGCCCAGAGCCTTAAGGGTTGAAGAGGGCGACGAATCCAGAAGCCAATCAGTCGACTCTAACAGTTTCTCCCTGCCTTGGACAGTTTGAAAGCGGTAAGTATGACGGGCAACGGTCGCTTCTATTTCTGCTTTATTCAAGGCCGCCTGCGCTAAACGAGCGACGTCGCGAACATTGGATAAATTACCATTACTCAACCCGACCGGATCGGCAAATTCCGTCTGTAACAGCCCTAAGTCCTTAGCCTTATTATTCATAGCAACTATGAAATCAGCAGTCGACAAACCAGTGGCGTGAACTAAGGCTAAAGTCGCGCCATTATCAGAAGCCACCAAGCTAGCATTAAACAAATCCTTAACTTTAACAGTCTCTCCTAAAAAAAGATTAATCTTACCACCTTCAACTATATCATCGCGGCGGATGGTATATTCTTTTTCCCATCCGGGATTATTATCTAAAAAAACCAAAGCGGTCATTAATTTGGTAATACTGGCAATTGCCTGGCGTCTCTCCGGAGCTTTCGCCGCCAACCAAACATGGCCGTCATCGGTTAGCACGGCCGCGCTTTTAGCGGCAATGCTTGGCGCCGGCATTTTCCGCGCCGGGACATCATCGTTAAGAGGCAGGTGGCCGGATTCAAGACAGGCCTCAGTCCCGCGTAAAGGACCGCTGCTATAAACAATATTTACCGGCGGACTCCAAACAGACAAGCTTAAAGCTAACAGATTGGCAATTAGATTTAACATGCTTTTTCTGATTCGGCCAAAAAGGCCTTTAATTCTTCGGGCTGATGCAAACGCTCATAATCAGGCAATTCCGTGACATTATTCAATCCCAAGAAACGAATAAAATCCAGCGTCACTTGGTAATAATTTTCATTCTTCTTTTTGTCAAATTCTTCTTCAATTAAGCCGCGTAAAAGCAGATTACGGATGATCAGGCTGCAGTTAACCCCCCGGATACGATCCAATTCCATCTTACTGACCGGTCCGCGATAGGCGATAATGGTTAAGGCTTCTAGGCTGGGTTGCGACCATTCCCCGCTTGTCTCCGCCTTCAAAAAGGCCTTAATCAAATCTGAATTATCCGGAGCGCTCACCAGCTGATAATTATTAGCGGCACTGGCCAAACGCCAACCCCTACCAGATTCTTCATATTCACGACTGAGAGCCAGCAGCGCCTCTTCGACTGCCGCCGCCTTGATGCCGGTAGCGGCGCTAAGCTCCTTTAAGCTAAGCGGCTTATTGGCAACAAGTAACAGTGATTCTAACTGGGAAGACAGGCTAGACATATAAATATTTTACAAAAATTAAAAATTATTTAAAAACAAAAATGAAGGTTTAAATTTTTAACACTCTAATTTCACTAAAAAGCTCCTCTTGTTCAAAAACCAACTCTCTCTGCTTGGCTAATTCCAAGACCGCCAAGATATTAACGATTACTTCCACTTTAGTTTCCGCCTTTTCTAGCAAACGTTGAAAACTTAGCGACAGCTGTTCCGCCAGCAGTCCGCGAATATGGCTGATGCGCTCGTCAAGGCTGACTTTTGGCTCTAATCTGGCTTCAGGTAATTTTTCCTCCTGTTTTTTTAAACGGGCTAAAATCTGTTGCCAAATATTTTCCAAAGCGGAAGCGGTAATTTGTTTAGGCGGCGCGAAAATAAGCTCCTTGTCCGCCAAACCGCGACGTCCAGATTTATTAAAAATAGGGGCAAAAGATTTATGATCACGATTGATCAAATCAGAAACTTTCAAGCTAGCTTCAATAAATTCCTTATACATCCGCAGTTGTCTTTCTAAATCGCCTATTTCCGCCTCCTCTTCCTCCGAACTTAAATATGGCAGAAGAGCTTTGGATTTAAGATAGAGAAGACGGGCGGCAATCACTAAAAAGTCGGCAATTTCTTCCGGATTGATATTTTCTGCCTGTTCCACATAAGCAACATATTGGTCGGCGATAGCCGCCAAAGCGATTTCCGTTATATCCATCTCTTCGCTTTCAATAAGTTGCAAGAGCAGACCCAAAGGGCCCTGAAATTTTTCTACCTGAAAATCAATCATAATTAATCGATTAAAATCGGCTGGACCGCCCCCTGATCACTTTCCTCCTTGCTCCAGAGCTGTCCCTTTAAGCAATCATAACCGGCTTGATGTCCTTTCTTGACTGAAGGATAAGCAAAATTCTGATCACTCTCATCACTAGCTAAACGAAAATGCGCGCAGAAAGAAAATTTATTATCCTCTTCGCGTCTATACTCAATCGCCTGCTTAGTGGCTGGATCAACTGTAATCCTGGAGTCAAGGTAAATATCGGAATCTTTAATTTCTTCAAGACTGGCTGGCAGTTTACCATATTGAGAATAATAGCTATTAACAGCGTTCTCCAACTGATAAATATTATTAACCAAATTCTGATCAAGACGTTTAGCGCGCGCCACCGACGGCGGCGTCACCAAAAACCACGCGGACACAAAAGCAACAATTACTAAAGCGGCCGAGCCGAAGGCAAAAAAACGGATCACCAGATCTTTAGCTTTTATCTCTTGGCGCTTAATATCATAAAAATAAAAAGAAAAGATAATAGCGGCAATCAACAGCGTCGTCGCCGCTTTAAGAATAAAGCGAGAAGTTAATTCCCCGGACAAAAAATTATTGATAACGCCGATAAAAACGCCGAGGATAATCATCGAAGTTACCAAGATGATAAAATATGTCAGCCAGCGACGCAAGGGTGAATTGAGGTCCAATTCCTGCTTGTTTAGACCACGGTTAATTAGGTGGGAAAGAAAATAATAGATGGGAGCGGCGATAAATAAGGCGGAAATAGCAAACTTCAATTGGGAATCAAGATTGTTGTAACTATTATAATTCCAAGCGTCGGCCACGCTCTTATCAATAATGCCGAAAGCAATCATTCCTACCGAGAAAGCGGTAAAAATTAGCGACACCAGCGACAGCAAATAATAGAAAGCGTACTTGGCGTTATGGTTATTAGTCATATTTTTAGACTCTTTCCGCTTCCACGCCGCCAGGGCGAAAAAAACGGAAAGAATATCAAAAAAACAAAAATAAAAGACAGCCCCTTGATTAGAACTTTGCGTTCTTTGGCGTGCGCGGAAACGGAATCACGTCGCGGATATTAGCCATACCCGATAAATACATAATTGCCCGCTCGAAGCCAAGGCCGAAACCGGCGTGTTTAATGGAACCATACTGGCGCAAATCCAAATACCAGCGATAATCCTCGGGATTCATTCCCATTTCAACAATTCTATTTTCCAGCCATTCATAACGTTCTTCTCTCTGGCTACCGCCGATAATTTCGCCAATGCCGGGCACCAATAAATCCATCGCCGCCACCGTCTTGCCGTCATCATTCTGACGCATATAAAAAGCCTTAATGTCTTTAGGATAATCAGTTAAAAATATCGGCTTCTTAAAAATCTTCTCGGCTAAATAACGCTCATGTTCGGTCTGCAAATCAATACCCCAGGAAACCGGATAAGCAAAATTTTCGCCACTCTTTAGAAGCAAATCAATGGCTTCGGTGTAAGTCACGCGGCCGAAATCAGCCGCTGCCACCGCCTTTAATCTCTCAATCAGCCAGTTATCGATAAACTGATTTAAAAACTCCATTTCTTCCGGCAGTTCCGTCAACACGTAGTTAATTAAATATTTCAGCATTCTTTCAGCTAAATCCATGTCGTCTTTCAATTCCGCAAAAGCCATCTCTGGTTCAATCATCCAAAATTCCGAAGCGTGGCGGGTGGTATTGGAATTCTCTGCCCGGAAAGTCGGACCAAAAGTATAGACTTTATTCAAACCCATAATCAAAGCCTCGGCGTTCAATTGACCGCTAACGGTCAGCCCGGCCTTCTGTCCAAAAAAATCTTTACCAAAATCAATCTCTCCGTTTTTTTGCATCGGCACTTTCTTTAAATCAAGCGTTGTTACTTGGAACATTTCCCCCGCCCCCTCACAATCACTGGTGGAAATAATCGGCGTCTGAACATAAGCGAATTCCTCCTCCTGAAAAAATTTATGAATCGCGTAGCTTAAAGCGGAACGCAAACGGAAAACGGCAGAAAAAGTATTGCTGCGCGGGCGCAAATGAGCGATTTCCCGTAAAAATTCAAAGCTATGTTTTTTTTTCTGCAAAGGATAATCTTCTTTGGCTTCATTAATAACCGTAACCGAAACAGCCGACAATTCAAAAGCCTGACCGGCGGCCGGCGAAGGAACGAGAACACCTTTTACTTCCAAAGAAGAACCGATATTCAATTTCTCCAAAGCCGCAAAATTTGGCAATCCCTTATTAATCACGATTTGTAAACCCTTAAAAAAACTGCCGTCATTAAGCTCGATAAAAGCGACATCGCCGGAAGAGCGCACCGTGCGTACCCAGCCGGCAACTAAAATTTCCTTATTCAAAAATTCATCCGTGTGTCGATATAATTGTTTGCTTGTCGTATACATATATTTAAATGATTAAGGGCGTAAGCGCTTGGCGTCGCGCGGCAAGAAACAAGCTTCCTTAACATTATCGGCGCCAACGATTTTCATCACTAAACGGGCCGGACCGATGCCGACGCCGCCATGCGCCGGACAGCCGTAACGAAAAAAATTAAAATAATCGTGCAGCTCTTCCAGATTCATTTCTTTCTCTAAAGCCTGCTTTTCCAAAACATCAAGGCGATGTTCGCGCTGAGAGCCGGTCGTAACCTCTAGACCACGATAAAGCAAATCAAAACTCTTAGTCAAACCAGGATTATCGGCGTGGCGCATGTGATAGAAAGGACGGGCAGCAATGGGGTAGTCGGTGACAAAGATGAAATCATGATTAAATTCTTCTTTAACCAAACGACAAATTTCCCTTTCTTCTTCCGGCGACAAATCATAGTCTTTCTCACTCTTAATGCCGGCTGCTTTCAATTTTTCTTTGACTTCAGCCAAACTCATCTTGGGAAAAGGCGCGGCGGGAATCTCAATATCAAGACCGAGCTCTTTTACTTTACCAAAAGCCCTAATCAAGGTCCGCTCTTCCAAAGCCATGATGTCATGATGCGATTCAATATCGGCAAATTCAAAATCCCAGCCGGTAAATTCAGTGACATGGCGACTAGTATAGGAAGCTTCCGCCCGAAAAACCGGACCAGTCATAAAAACCTTTTCAAAGCCGGAAGCGATAGCCATCTGCTTATAGAATTGCGGCGACTGGGAAAGATAGGCTTGGCGATCGAAATATTTTACTTCAAACACCTCCGAGCCGGTCTCACTGGCGGTATTCATGAAACATGGAGTATAAATCTGCATAAAGCCCTCAGCGAGTAATTGTTCGCGGAAACCGACTTCTAACTGCGTCCATACCTGAAAAATCTGCCGATGCTCGGGACGGCGCAAATCCAACCAGCGCCAATCGAAACGATTATCAATATTGGCTTCGTTATCTATCTTATTAAGCACCGGAATCGGCAGATTCGCCTCAGCTAAACTGATAATCTCCAGAGAAGAAACCGATAATTCCCAATCTTTAACCGGATTAGGATCGTTCTTCTTCGCCGGCTTCTCTTTCAATTCTCCGACCACCTTAATAAAACTTTCCAAAGTTAAAGCTTCCGCCGCTGTAAAAGAGGCGCCGATTTTTTCTTCCACCACCAATTGCATATTGCCGCTAGAGTCGCGCAAATCAATAAAAACCAAACCCCTCATTAATCTGATATTTTGAACGAAGCCATGAAGTTCAACCTTGCCAAGCGCCTGTTCTTTAGCAGCTTTAATGCTTATTTTTGACATATTTTCAAAATTTAATTATAAAAATATATAACTTTCCCTCTATTTTTTACCAACTAATCTTACCGCATTTAAGGTCTTTTAGCAAGTTGAAAAAATTAGAATTCTGCCTAAATTTTTTTAAAAAAATATTGACAAAAAATCTATTTTTAATTAATAAAGCCAAGAAATAATTTGAAAATTTAAGTTCTCCCACTCCTTAAGAATTTTAGGCGAAAACTTTAAATTTTGCCAAGTATTACCCGAAGCCAAACGTAATAATTTAATGCAGTTATCAGAAATTGGAACCATTGAATCAGGGGCTGATATTTTTAAATTTGACGAATAACAGTCAGGGCAAAGCAGGCCGCCGCGATTGCAGTCGAAATAATTATTACCAGGCTTAATTGCCGCTTTGCAGGCAGTGCAGACATCGAGCCGCGGTTCATGACCAAGAAGCTTGAATAAACGCCACAAAAATAAAGCCAAGCGAAAACGGCCTTCATCTTTATCTAGACTACCCTTCTCTCCCGCCGCCTCTAGACTTAGTAACCATTTTTCCAACCAAGAAAAAAGATTCAAATCCGCTTCCCCTTCTTGGACCAAAATACTAAAATTACGCAAGGCCTCACCGGCAAAATATAATTTATTTAAATCCTGCTTAATTCCTAAAAAAATTTCTTCCGACAAAGCGGCGCCGACATAATCGAAGCCTTTTCCTTTTACTACTAATAATCGACTCAGACTAATGGGCTCCAAATGCGCCGCCAGTTTCGAGCCTGCCTTGCGCGCTCCCCGTGCCACTAAAGACAGACGACCGTAATCAGGCGTATAAACAGAAACGAGGCGGTCGGCCTCACGCCAATCCCGCCTGTTTAAAATAATCGCTCGCGTCGGAAAAGTAGAATCCATAAATTATTTATTCTCCTGATCTAAATAATTTTGTAAAAAAATAGTGGCCGCAATTTCATCTCTGCCCGCCTTATCGCGCTTGCCCCCCGCCAAAGCGTCTGCCGCCTTGCTGGATAAGCGCTCATCGACCGTTACCACCGCCACGGTCGATTTTGACTTTAATTCCTTTAAAAAATGTAAAAATAACGGATTAGAAGCCTCGTCTCCCGCCATTTTACGAGGAGAACCAACAACCACTAAAGCAACGGACTCGGCTTCAATTATTGCCAAAAGCGAGCGTAAATCAGTGACAGTCATAAAAGGTAAGGCTAAGCGAGTTTCGGCGTCAGCCAAAGCCAGGCCGATTCTCTTCTCTCCCCAGTCTACCCCCAAATATTGCTTTCCTTCCTCCATTTTCATCTTATTCCAAAGTTAAAATTTCATAAGCGTCTTTAGTAACGGCCAGCGTATGTTCAAAATGGGCGCTTAAAGACTTATCGGCAGTGACAATGGTAAAACCGTTTTCTGCCACCTCAATCTTATAAGTTCCGGCATTTATCATCGGCTCAATGCAAATTACCATCCCCTCTTTTAATTCTATATTAGCGGCCGAACGTTCGCCGATGCGATAATGATATATCTCCGGGTCTTCATGGACTTGATAGCCGACGCCGTGCCCGACTAAATCCCTAACTACACCGTAACCGGCCTTTTCCGCCAAACTTTGGACAGCCCCGCCGACATTATTAAGACGCGCTCCGGGTCGAACCTGTTTAATCCCCGCTTCCAAACACTCCCGCGTCACTCTCAACAATCTTTTGGCTTCCCGGCTAATCTCTCCGACCGGCACCGTCGCGCACATATCCGTATAAAAACCGCCCTCCGGAGAGTGAGGATTAAGCGGCAAGCTTAATTTCTCCCTTAACTCCGGCTTTACCGGCCATTCCATACCGATATCAAGATCAATAATATCGCCGGCTTTAAGAATACGCCCGGGGATAGCGGCCCCATGAACGACTTCATCATTAATTGAAGCGCAAATAGCGGAAGGAAAAAAAATACCGCCACCCATCGGATAATCCTTAAAAGCCGGCCGACCGCCGGCGGCCGCTACCATCGCCAGCATCATTCCCTCCAAATCAGCCGTATTAACTCCGGGCTTCACCGCCGCTTTTAATCTTTTTAAAATAGAGGCCAAAATCTTGCCGCCGGCGCGAATAGCTTCAATTTCTTCTTTTGTCTTAATATACACCATAATAAAATTACCAAACTAATATTTTGGCCAAGCGGCTGTTTCTTTTTTTACTTAAAACTCTCCAAAATTTCTCGAATATGGTCACAATCAACTTCAGTCAATTTTAAATCGTATCTCTGCCGATATAACTTATACATATCGCGATTAATTACGTATTGGGAAACACCTTTACCGGTACGCAATTTTTCTTTATATCTCTTGACCAAAGCCAAAACTATTTCCTTATTCTCAGAACTAAGATGCTGGAAATGATAATTTTCCCGCACCAGTTCGTTGAGCTTGCGCTCAATAATATCGCTGGGCTCATCTTTTATATTAGCCAAAAAATCTTTCAAATCCATAGGTTTAAGAATTTACAAGCTGATTATATCATAAAAATGTAGCTTTCGCTACATTTTTAAATTATTTTTTTAATTATAAAATAATAAAATATAATTCGGCCAATTAAATCCCATCATACTCTCTCATTGTCAGCTGCGACTCAATCTGTTTGACCGTTTCAATAACTACGGAAACAACGATAAGCAAACCGGTGCCGCCGATAGCCATCGACTGGATACCGGTAAAATAACGCATTACTAACGGCAAAACGGCGATAAGGCTTAAAAACAACGCGCCGGCAAAAATAATGCGATGGGCTGTATACGCTAAGTAATCCCTAGTCGGTTTACCGGGACGAATGCCGGGAATAAAACCGCCCTGTTTCTGTAAATTCTCGGAAATTTGATCAGGATGGAAAATAACTTCAGTATAGAAATAAGTAAAAGCGAAAACCAGGATGAAATAAATAATGCCGTAAATTAACTGATTGTTAAAGATTTCAATCACCTTAGCAGAGAAATTGGCAATCCAGGCTGTGCGGGCATGCAAGAAGAATTGGGCAATCATCGGCGGAAACAAGACGACGGAAATAGCGAAGATAATCGGGATAACGCCGGCCATATTAACGCGTAAGGGTAAATGAGTACTGGTGCCGCCGAAAGCGCGATTACCGCGAATTTGGCGGGCATACTGGACCGGGATATTGCGCTGACCCTCATTGACAATAACAACGCCGATGACAGTTAAAATAGCGACAACCACGAAACCAACGACGGTAAATATCTGAGTCTGATCAAAAGTCAAGATAAATTGCTGAAGCTGTTGCCAAATACCAGCGACAATACCGGCAAAAATTAAAAGGGAAATGCCGTTGCCAATTTTCTTCTCAGAAATTAATTCACCAATCCACATTAGAAAAATAGTGCCGGCGGTAATGGTTAAAATAATAACACCAAAATCAAAAGCGCTGATATCGCCTAATATACCTTGGTTGGAACGCTGTAAAAGCGTAATCATGCCGTAAGCTTGCATGGCGGCCAAAGGCACGGTTGCCCAGCGGGTCCACATATTAATTTTCTGGCGGCCGCTTTCTTCTTTCTGCATTTCCTCAATTTTAGGAATAATCATGCCTAAAAGTTGAAAAATAATAGAAGCCGTAATGTAAGGAGCGATCCCCATCATCACGATGGAAAAATTTTCCATGCCCCCGCCGGAGAAAATATTCATTAAGCCTAATATCTCATTAGAGGCAAAAAGATTCTTCAAAGCCGCAGTATCAACCCCTGGCACTGGAATATGGGCCGCCAAGCGGAAAACTACCAGCATGGCGAACACAAACAATATGCTTCTGCGCAAATCTTTCGCTTTCCAAATTTGTTCTAATTTTGCCAACATAAATTTAAATTACTAAATATAGGCAAAAGCCAAATATCCTAAGCGGATATCTGGCTCTTGACGCCGGCGCTCATGGCAACCTTCTCGAATTTGACTTTAATCGTTAATTTTTCCTTCCCTAAAATTTTAACCGGAGAAGAGACGTTCTTGATTAAACCTGCCTGCCATAAAGATTCTGGAGTAATAACATCGCCGTCATGAAAATTCTTATTAATCAAGGCAACAGAAACAATCTGATTCTTCGGCTGGAGAGAACGGAAACCGCGTAATTTTGGAGTCTGGAGTAATTGCTTGCGCATCCCGAGACGCTTCAAGCCGCTAACACCGGAACGAGCTTTCTGCCCCTTTAAACCACGAGTACTGTAGGTACCGTGGCCGGAAGCATTGCCGCGACCAACGCGTTTCTTCTTATGGGTAGCGCCGGAAGAGCGCTTAATATTGTTCAATGACAACATAAAATTATTTTTATCTTTAAAATCTGCTTTTATTTCTTGGTCGCTGCTTTTTTCGGAGCGGCCTTAACAGTTTTTTCTTCCTTTACTTCGGTCTTCACCTCTTTTTTCTCCTTAGTCTTAACGGATTTCTTATCTGGCTGGCGCAGGCTTGCTAAAGCGGCGAAAGTGCAGCGAGCATTATTAATCTTATTGTTAGTGCCCAAAACTTTACTGGTGACGTTTTTGATGCCGGCTAGTTCTAAAATTGCCCGAACAACGCCACCAGCGATAACACCGCGTCCCTGTTGAGCCGGTTTGAAAACGATAAGGGCCGCGCCTAATTTCTGACGAACAACATGAGGAATAGTGTCATTAACTATGCTCACTTTTAACATTTCTTTCTGAGCGCGATTAACCGCCTTATTGACGGCCAGGGTAACATCAGCGCCCTTGCCCAAACCCAAACCAATATTGCCTTTACGATCACCAATGGCGACACAAGCGCGAAAATTCATACGCTTGCCGCCGGCCATAACGCGAGTAACCCGGGCAATCTCTAAAATACGCTGTTCCTTTTCGTCTTTGCGCTCATCACGGCTACCGCGACTATCGCGTCGCGGACCGCGTCCGGAAGCGCCGCGCTGACGTTTTTCCTGACCTCCGTAAATGTCCTTGGCTACCGCCGTGGCCACCTTATTTTCCGGAGTATCAGCTTCTACTTGTTTGTTATCGTCTGCCATATGAAAAATCTTAATACTTATCTAAAAATTTAGAAAACTAATCCTTGCTCCCGAGCCGCCTCAGCCACCGCCTTAACACGACCGTGATAGCGATAGGAACTGCGGTCAAAAACTGCTTCTTTGATACCCAAAGCCCTGGCCTTTTCCGCTAAAATTTTACCTAAAGCGGCAGCGGCTTCCACCTTCTTCAATTTTTTGTCTTTTAATTCTCGAACATGAGCACTGGCTAAAGTGCGACCGGAAACATCATCAATTAATTGTAGATAAAGACCCCGATTAGAACGAAAAACATTAAGACGAGGGCGAGAAGCGGTGCCACTAATCTTAGCACGCACTTTATCCTGGCGACGCTGTTTTCTGGCTTTTTCTTTTTTTATAATATTCATCATATATTTTTAGCAAAAGATTACTTTACTTCTTAGCAGCGGTCTTACCGGCCTTGCGACGCAGGACCTCGTCGACATATTTAACACCCTTACCTTTATAAGGTTCAGGAACGCGTAATTTTCTGATTTTAAAGGCAGTGTTGCCCAACAACTCATTATCAATGCCGCTTAAAGTGATGACATTAGCTTCGACGGTGGCACTGATGCCAGCCGGTAAAGGAAATTCTATCGGGTGAGAATAGCCGAGATTTAAATTTAACTTACTGCCGTTGACGGCTACCCGATAACCGACGCCATTAATCTCTAATTTCTTAGTGAAACCGACTTTAACTCCGGTTACCATATTATTAACTAAGGCGCGATATAAACCCCAATAAGCACTGGCATCTTTAGTGTTCTGAGTGACGACAATTCTAATGGCCGCCTCATCGATTTCTACTGTAACCGGAGTTTTAAGGGCGCGAGACAGTTCTCCTTTCGGCCCCTTAACGGTCAAAACGCCGTTATTAAATTGAGCGCTGACGCCTTCTAGTAATTTGATGGGTAATTTTCCTAAACGAGACATATTTTCCGAAGCGGTGATGATCCAGCCTGAGACCGGAACCTAACCGCGAAATTAGTTAGTACACTTCGCCGACCACTTCGCCGCCTATTTTCTGACGATAGGCTTCACGATTGGTCATTAAACCAGAAGAAGTGGAAATAATCGCCATACCAAAATTATTCAAAACGGTAGGGATGTTTTCTTTACCGACATAAACTCTGGAACCGGCCTTAGAGATGCGTTTGATGTTACTGATAACCGGGTTGCCATTCTTGTGATATTTCAAAACGATTTTTAATTGATCAAATTGGCTGCGGCGCGCATTCAAGCCACCGGCAACGATTTCAGCGTGGCTAATCCAGCCTTCTCTTTCCAAAATTTTGGCGATTTCGTATTTTATTTTACTCATCGGCATTAAAACTTCGGCTTGCTTGATGGCGGAAGCGTTACGGATGCGTGTAAACATGTCTGCGATTGAATCTGTCATATTGTTATACTATGTTTAGATAATATGGGCGGCCGGAATTTACCAGCTAGATTTGGTGATACCCGGCAGGTCGCCGTTATCAGCTAATTCGCGGAAGCAGATGCGGCACAAACCGAAGTCGCGCAGATAGCCGTGGTTACGACCGCAACGCCAGCAACGATTAATCTTGCGGGTGGAAAATTTCGGTTTGCGCTTCGCTTTGACGATGAGAGCTGTTCTTGCCATATGATATGTAAATTATTTTTTGTTCTTTTTAAAAGGAAAGCCGAGAGCCTGAAATAAAGCTAAACCTTCCTCGTAGTTCTTAGCGTTGGTGTCCAAACAAATTTCTAAGCCATAAATCTGATCAATATCTTCCGCCTTCAATTCAGGAAAACAGGAATAATCTTTCAAACCGATGGTCATATTACCGTTGCGATCAACACTTCTATCACTGATGCCCCGGAAATCACGAACGCGCGGAAAAGAAATATTCACCAATTTTTCTACAAAATCATACATCCTCTCACCGCGTAGAGTCACCACCGCACCGACAACCATCCCTTCACGAACCTTAAAGGCGGAAATTGATTTTTTGGCTTTGGTTAAAATCGGCTTCTGACCGCTAATTTTAGTCAAAGCGGATTCAATCGCGCTAATAGCCTCTTTTTCCTTAGCGTGTTTACCGAAGCCCATATTAATTACGACTTTCTGCAAACGAGGAACCAGGATGGCATTTTTATAAGAAAACTTCTCCTTTAAGCTAGGTACGATTTCTTTTTGATATTTTTCTTTTAAACGCATAAAATTGGAATTACTCGATTACGGTCTGGCATTTCTTGCAGACCCGATATTTTTTGTTTCCCTTCTCTCCGGCAACAATCTTGGCAGCAACCCTCGTTTGACGTCCACAAGAAGGACATATTAAAGCAACGTTACTCGCCTTAATAAAGGCCGGAAATTCAATGCGCTGGCCTTTTTCACCTTTACGGCTGGGGCGCATATGTTTAATCAGCAAATTTAAACCTTCGATACTAACCTTATCTTCGGCCGGAAGGACTTGCAAAACTTTACCGGTTTTACCTTTATCTTTACCCGTTAATATTTTAACAGTGTCATTTTTCTTGATGTTCATATATATTCAAATTGGCGCTTTTAATTATAAAACCTCGGGAGCCAAAGAGGCGATTTTGACAAAACCAGCACGACGCACTTCCCTGGCCACCGGGCCAAAAATGCGAGTACCCTTCGGGTCTTTCTTATCCTTGTCGACGATAATCACACAAGCATTGTCGTCAAAACGAACGTAAGTACCGTCTTGACGCCTTATTTCCTTGTTGGTGCGCACAATAACAGCTTTAACCACATCGCTCTTTTTGACAGCCGCATGCGGCAAAGCGCTCTTAACCGTGCCGATGATGATATCGCCGACTCGGGCATAACGCTTGCGATAGCCGCCTAATACGCGGATACACATTATTTCTTTAGCGCCGGAATTATCGGCTACTTTTAATTTTGTCTGTACTTGAATCATACTAATATCGTTAATTTCCGCCCTCTCATAAAGGACGGATAAGCCAAGCTGCTTTAGTTCTCAATTATCCGCCAACGCTTGTTCTTGCTTAAAGGGCGGCATTCGATAAAGGTAACTTTATCGCCTTCTTTACTCTTATTTTCCTCATCATGCACCTGATATTGACGGCTAACCGTGTAACGTTTCTGATATTTCTGATTCATCTTAACGGTATCAACCTTAACGACGGCGGTCTTGTCGCCTTTAGCGCTTACAACTACTCCGTGAAAACGCTTGATAATTTTATTGTCGGCAGAGATAGCCTTTGTTTGTTTTTGGGCAGGCATAAAAGTTTAAGTTAAGCTTTGGTGTTAAGCACCGTTAAAATTCTGGCGATTGTTTCTCTAATCTGCCTGATTTCACGGATATTTTTGAGTTGACGATTAGAATCTTTAAAGCGCAATTCACGCAGCTTTTCACGGGATTGAGCCAACAGAGCTTGTAGCTCGGACGGATTTTTAGTTTTAAGCTCTTTTATTTCCATATTATTAATAAATAATTGCTCGAGTGGTGGCTTTTTATTTGCTAAGCACCTTGCATTTAACCGGTAATTTATGACCGGCCAAAGTCATAGCTTCGCGAGCGGTTTTTTCATCAATCCCCTCAATTTCGAACATAACCGTACCGGGCTTGACGACGCAGACATAGTGATCGACTGCGCCCTTACCTTTACCCATAGGCATTTCCCCGCCATGAGCGGTGACCGGCTTATCAGGAAAAATTCTAATCCAAAGTTTCCCGGTCTTCTTGATATAACGAGTCATTACTCTCCGAGCCGCCTCAATCTGACGAGAATTTATCCAGTGTGCCGTCATCGCTTTTAGGCCGTAGCTGCCAAAATTGACATCGACCAAACGCGTGGCGACACCGCCGCGACGGCGTTTATGATCTTTACGGTATTTAGTTTTCTTAGGCATTAACATATCGGTATTTAAATCTTTTAATTTTTATTTAAGCGGCAATCAATTCTCCTTTGCCGTCTTTTTCTTTTTCAAATATTTCTCCTTTGTAAATCCAAACTTTGATGCCAATAGCGCCGTAGCTGGTGTGAGCGACGCCGCGCGCATAATCAATATCGGCGCGCAAAGTCTGTAAAGGCACTTTGCCGGAAACCAATTTTTCGGTACGCGCAATTTCGGCACCGTTTAAACGGCCGCTAATCTGCACTTTGACGCCTAAGGCGCCGCCGCGCTCAACCCGGCTAATAAGCTGCTTCATTACTTTACGGAAAGGCACGCGCTTTTCAATATCTAAAATAGCGGACTGAACAGCAATCTGGGCGCTTAATTGAGGACGATTAACCTCCTTGATATTAAGATTAATTTCACCCATGCGGAAATTACGCAAAAACTGATCATGAATTTTCTTTTTTAAATCTTCAACACCATTGCCGCCGCGACCGATAATCAAACCGGGCTTAGCGGTCCAAATATTAAGAGTGATTTTATTTAAGCTGCGCACTATTTCTACTTTATCAATACCGGCTTCGCGCATTGTCTTAATCAGATGCTTGCGAATAGCGATATCCTGCTGGACATTCTTGATATAATTACGGCCGCTTTCAAACCAGACCGATGGCCAAGTCTTGATGACGCCTAAGCGCATTACTTTTGGATTTACTTTTTTACCCATACTATTGGTTATGCGTGATTAATTTGCTAAATTATTTGCTTCCCGCCTTACGATTAAAAATTTTAGTGGTGAATCCTTTACCGGATTTCGATTCAGTCTTGGTTTTAGCGGTATTCTTAACAGCCTCATCTTTTTTCGCGCCGGCTTTAGAGCGTTTTTCTGCCTCGGCGGCTATTTGCTCTAATTTAACCGGAGCCTCAACTTTACTCTTACGGGCTTCTTTCTTACCACTTTCTACTATTTCCGCCAAAACTACCTTGACCCGGCAACCGCGCTGGCGGATAACAGTCGCACGACCATGAGCCTTAGGCATCCAACGCTTTAAAGTTAAACCGCTATCAGCTTTAATTTCCTTAATTAATAAATTACTTCTCTCCAGGCTGAAATTATGTTCAGCATTAGCAAGGGCGGATTCAATTAATTTCTTAATCGGTGCGGCCGCCAATTTATTCAAAAACTGCAGCTGTTCCAAAGCTTTATCAACCTGAAGGCCGCGGACAACATCAAGAACCAAGCGCGCTTTGCGCGGAGACATTCTCAAATGATTTAAACTAGCTTTAATTTCCATAGAATTCACGTGTTGGCAGAATCAGCGCATTGGACGCCAATCGCCTCGCATTTTAATTATTTGTCGCTCTTAGCCGGCTGAGCCTGAGCCTTAGCCATCTTGCCGCCATGAGAAACAAATTTCCTGGTAATAGCAAATTCTCCTAAACGATGACCAACCATGTTCTCTACAATATAAACAGGAACATGCTGCTTGCCGTTATGGACACCGATGGTAAATCCCACCATTTCTGGAACAATTGAACAGGCGCGATCCCAAACCTTAATAATAGTCTTATCGCCCGGTTTCAAAGCCTGCACTTTCTTCAAAATGCGCAGATTAACATAAGGGCCTTTTTTCAAACTTCTTGACATATGCTTTTAAATAATAGGTGATTATTTATTCTTGCCGCGGCGCTTGATTATCAATTTATTAGAAGAGCGCTGGCGGCGGGTCTTGACGCCCAGAGCAGGTTTACCCCAAGGAGTTTTAGGATGATGAAGACCAATGGATTGATTGCCTTCACCGCCTCCATGAGGATGATCAACCGGATTCATCGCCGTCCCGCGGACAGTCGGGCGGATGCCCAAATGACGGCTGCGGCCAGCCTTACCTAAAACGATGTGGCGTTTATCAGGATTGCTGACTTGACCAACAGTACATAAACATTCTTTCTTGACCAATCTAATTTCTCCGCTCGGCATTTTTACCTGAGCATATTTGCCTTCAACGCCCATCACAAAAACGGAGTTACCGGCACCACGGGCAATTAAAGCGCCGCGGCCAGGTTCTAATTCCAAACTGTTAATAGCGACGCCGGCCGGAATATACTGAACAGGCATAGCGTTACCATTTTTAATTTCGATTAAGTTCTTAGAACTCAAAAGTTTATCACCGACAACTACGTTGACCGGAGCAATGATATAGCGCTTTTCACCGTCGGCGTAATTTAATAAAGCCAGACGCGCACCCCGGTTAGGATCATATTCAATAGCAGTCACGATAGCCGGAATATCAAATTTATCGCGCTTAAAATCAACCAAGCGAAGATACCTCTTCTCGCCGCCGCCACGATGACGAACGGTGATTTTTCCCTGGCTGTTGCGACCACTGGTTTTCTTCTTCCTGACAATTAAGCGCTTTTCCGGAACATGCTTAGTAATATCGGCGCTGTCATCGAAAGTGGCGCCGCGACGACCGGGAGTATTGGCTCTTACTTTTTTAATACTCATATATAATCAGTTACTTGTTTATAAATTAAACGCCTTCGTAAATCTTAATGCTCTCGCCCTTTTTCAAAGTGACGATTGCCTTTTTCCAGTCCTTGCGCTTTCCCTGGATGCGGCCACGGGTAACCGCTTTGCCCTTCATGGCAATAATATTAACACTTAAGGCTTTCACTCCATAGACAGCCTGAATCGCTTTAGCTACTTCAATCTTATTAGCGGCCTGGGAAATAACAAAAGCATACTGATTGTGCGCACTTAGTTCCGTTGCTTTTTCTGTAATTAAAGGTTTAACTAAAACTCGAAAAGCACCGTCATAACGAGTAGCGACAGAGGCTTTCTTAGCACGCCCAAACTTCTTGTCCTGATTATCAGCGGCATAGAGCGCTTGCATACTCACCTCAGTCTCAGCCGAAACAGTCTTTTTTTCCTCTTTGACAGTCGTTGCCTTCTTTTCTTTGGGGGCGGCAGTCTTTGTCTTGTTCTTTTGTTTTACTCCAAATAAAGCCATATATTTGTTCAAATTCAAAAATGAAAAATTAATTCTTACTATACCTCGCTGCCAAAGTCTTGAGACTCTCTTCATTAATCATTACTTGACGGCAAGTCAGCAAAGCGACAATATTGATATTTTCTAGATTAATAATATTAACACCCTTAAGATTGCGACCGGAATAGAAAGCCTTTTCGTCTTTCTCGCCATTGATAACCAAGAGGTGACGGCGATTGGCCGGTAAAATATCTTTTTCAAAAGCCCTAATCATGCTATTAAACTGTTTGGTCTTGAATTCAGCCATCTTCAAACTATCAATAACTACGAGACTAGACTGGGCAATCTTATCAGACAAAGCCATCATAATCGCCTTTTGTCTCATCTTCTTATTTAGCTTCTTAGAAAAATTACGTTCTTTAGTGGGGCCAAAAGTAACCCCGCCGCCTCTCCATAAAGGAGAACGGCTGGAACCGACACGGGCACGTCCGGTTCCTTTCTGTTTCCAGGGTTTTTTGCCTCCGCCTCTGACCTCGCTCCGATCTTTGGTATGCGCCAAAACTTGACGTTCATTGGCTTGCTGAGCAACCACCGCTTGATGCAGAAGATCAGTGTTAACTTGAAGACCGAACACCGCCTCGTCTAATTCTAAATCCTTAACGGGAACGGCCTTCTGATTATAAACTTTTACTTTAATAGACATATGATTAAAACCGGGATTAGTTTGATTGCTTAAACGGCCGGAGCCTCTTCTTTAATGCCATTAACGGGAGCGGCTTCAGCCAACACCTCTCCGGTTTTAGACTCTTCGACCGGAGTTTCTTCAACCTTTATCTCCTCGGCCTTAGACTCTTCAACAACCGGAACGGCCTTAAATATCAATTCACCTTCACCCTTAATTAGCAACAAACCGTCATTAGCGCCAGGAACAGCTCCCTTGATATATAAAATATTTTTTTCCACATCAATAGCGGCGATGGATAAATTCTGAATTGTCACTCTTTCCTTGCCCATGCGTCCGCCCATGCGCATACCTTTAAAAATATGAGCCGGACCCTTAGGACCAACCGAACCAGGCATGCGTAACTGATCTTTATTGCCGTGGCTCTTACGTCCGCCTTGAAAACCATGACGCTTAACTACGCCTTGGAAACCACGTCCCTTAGACGTGCCGGTAACAGAAACAACATCGCCAACCGCAAAAGTAGAGACATCAATCTGATCGCCAATCTTAGCATCAATATCATTTTCGGTTCTAAATTCACGGACATGCATCGGCGCTACGCCCGCTTTTTTAAAATGACCAAGCTGCGGTTTTTTGATATTCTTTTCTTTACGTACACCCAAAGCCAACTGTAGGGCGGAATATTTATCAAGTGCTTTTGTTTTTACTTGAGTGATTGTGCAGGGTCCGGCTAAAACCGGAGTTACCGCCAAAACGCGGTCATTGTCCCAAAGCTGAGTCATTGGTAATTTTTTTCCTAAAATAAATTTCATAATTTTTAAAACAAAAAACTGGTAATTCTACCAGCTTAAAAAACAAAAGCTAAAATTGCGCCGTTCCTCCCTGCTCTCAATTTTTTTCTTGTTTTTTGGCTGTTTTCTCCTAATTTGCCACCTATTTGCCCAGATACACTTTCTTTGGCTTAAGCCAAAGAGTTATAACCGGGCGCCTAAGTGACGCTTAATCAATATTTGCTTGTATTTTACTGCATTTTTATCTCCACGTCAACCCCTGCCGGCAAATTCAAATTTGTCAGGTCTTCAATCGTTTTTGCCCCGGGATCAATAATATCGATAATGCGTTTGTGAATGCGCATTTCATATTGGTCACGAGCGTCTTTATGAACGAAAGTGGAACGGTTGATAGTGTACTTGCGTTTTTCTGTTGGTAATGGTATCGGACCGAAAAAACTGGCGTCACTGCGTTCAATAGTATCAACAATCGTTTTAGTAGCCTGATCAATAATTTTATGATCAAAAGCTTTAATCTTGATACGGATTCTCTGTTTGTAATCCTTTTCCTCTTTCTTGGGTTCAGACATAGAAAAATGTACGTTTATATTTATAGTTTATATTTATAATAATTAAATAAACACTACAAGCTCGCCCTTTTGAAAAAGAGCAAGCCTAAGTGCCAACTTACTTAATAATCTTGACCACAGCACCAGCACCGACAGTACGGCCACCTTCGCGGATAGCGAAGCGTTGCTTCTCTTCCAAGGCAACCGGGGAAATTAACTTAACGGTAATAGTAACGGTATCGCCAGGCATAACCATTTCAGTGCCTGCCGGCAATTGCACTTCACCGGTGACATCGGTAGTGCGGATATAAAACTGGGGCTTATAACCTGTGAAGAAAGGCTTGTGCCGGCCACCTTCTTCTTTGGAGAGAACATAAATCTGAGCCTCGAATTCAGTGTGAGGAGTAACGCTGCCCGGTTTGCATAAAACCTGACCGCGCTCGACTTCATTCTTCTTGGTGCCGCGGAGTAATAAACCGGCATTATCGCCAGCCTCGCCGCGATCCAAAGACTTGTTAAACATTTCCACGCCAATGATAGTGGTCTTCTTGGTTTCCATTAAACCGACGATTTCCACTTCATCACCAATCTTAATCACGCCGCGCTCAATGCGACCGGTAACGACGGTGCCGCGACCTTCAATGGAGAAAATATCTTCAATGGGCATTAAGAAAGGTTGATCCAGGTCGCGAGGAGGCAAGGGAATATATTCATCTAACTGCTTCATTAATTCCATGATCGGTTCGGCATCGGGACCGGTCGGATTTTCTAAAGCTTTCAAAGCGCTACCGCGAATAATCGGAGTGGTATCGCCCGGGAATTCATATTTCTTGAGTAAATCGCGAACTTCTTCTTCAACTAAGTCGATAAGTTCCTTGTCTTCCACCATATCGCACTTGTTTAAGAAAACAATGATATAGGGTACGCCTACTTGACGAGCCAAAACGATGTGCTCGCGAGTCTGAGGCATAGGGCCGTCAGTGGCGGAAACTACTAAAATAGCGCCGTCCATCTGCGCCGCGCCAGTAATCATGTTTTTGACATAATCAGCGTGGCCGGGACAATCGACGTGAGCATAATGACGAGTCTTGGACTCATATTCTACGTGAGCGGTGGCAATAGTAATACCGCTTTCACGCTCTTCCGGAGCGGCATCAATTTCACTAACGCCTTTTTTAGAAGCGTTCATTCCTCTAGCGCCGAACACCGCTAACATCGCGGCGGTCAAAGTGGTTTTTCCATGATCGACGTGGCCGATAGTGCCGACGTTGACATGGGGTTTTGTGCGTTCAAATTTGTCTGCCATGTTGTTTATACTTACGGCCCCCTAAAGGGGTTTCTTTCCTATATAGAGGAAACCAGCCGTGAAATTAATTAATATTTTTAAATTTATAATTTAAACTTATTTATCATGATTTTCCGCTTTATTTTTAATCTGAGGGGGGATATTCCAATTCCTTCTGGATTTGCTTTCTTCAGCTAAATATTCAGATTGTTCTTGATTTTTCCAGTCTGAGATTTCGCGATTTATTTTATCAGCTAAATCTTCTTCTGTCAAATTAGGCTTATAAATTGCTTCTTTTTTATCTAAAGTTACAGAATCAACTATTTTTTCATAACGATCTAGGTCAATAATGGCAAAGGAATCTTCTGGGGTCTCAGCGTCGAAGAAAATAATGGGATTATTAGTTTTTCGTGCTAATTTTAAAGCTTTTTTTAATTGTTCGCGCATAATTTCGCACCGCCCTCCTTAGCGGCTTAATTATTTACCCGATTTTTCCTTTATTGTTTCCAGAATATTGCGAGGGACTTCACTATAGTGAGAAAATTCCATGACTGAATTAGCTCGGCCCTGAGACATCGAACGCAAAGCGGTCACATATCCGAACATTTCCGCCAAAGGCACTTTCGCTTTAATCGCTTTAATTTTATTAGGCCTATCAATCATTTCTTCGATTTGGCCGCGCTTGGAATTAAGGTCGCCAATAATGTTACCCATATAATCTTCCGGAGTGGTTACCTCTACGTTCATAATCGGTTCCAATAGAATCGGCTTCGCCTTCTGACAGGCATCTTTAAAAGCAAATAAACCGGCCATCTTAAAGGCGATTTCCGAAGAGTCAACTTCATGATAGCTGCCATAATAAACAGTCACCTTAACATCAACCATGGGGTAACCGGCGACAACACCGGACAACAAACCTTCCTTAACCCCTTTTTCAATAGCCGGAATATATTCTTTAGGGATAACGCCTCCCTTAACTTCATCAACAAACTGATAACCCTGACCTTTACCAGATGGTTCAACCCGCAACAAACAATGCCCATATTGACCCCGGCCGCCTGACTGCTTGACATATTTATATTCCGCTTCCGCTTTTTGAGTAATGGTTTCACGATACGAGACTTGAGGCTTGCCCACATTCGCTTCCACGCCAAATTCCCTCTTCATACGATCAACAATAATATCCAAGTGCAATTCGCCCATACCGGAAATAAGGACTTGATTGGTTTCCTCATCAGTTTCAACCCGAAAAGTCGGGTCTTCTTCCGCCAAACGGGAGAGAGCGACACCCATCTTTTCTTGGTCAGCTTTAGTTTTTGGCTCAACCGCAATCTTAATAACCGGTTCTGGGAAAGTAATCGCTTCCAGTAAAACTGGTTTATTTTCATCGCACAAAGTATTGCCAGTGGTAGTATTTTTCAAACCAATAACAGCGGCGATATCACCGGCATAAATTTCCTTAATTTCTTCACGATAATTAGCGTGCATGCGCACTAAACGGCCAATGCGTTCCTTGTTACCGGTAGAGGCGTTAATAATATAAGAACCGGCTTGCAAAACGCCTTGGTACACACGGACGAAACAAAGTTTGCCAACAAAAGGATCAGTAGCAATCTTAAAAGCTAAACCGACAAAAGGAGCATTATCATCAGCTTTAACTATTACTTTCTTATCGGCGTCATTAAGATCGCTTGCTTCCACATCTTTAACATCCAAAGGTGAGGGCAGATACTCATTAACAGCATCAAGGACCAACTGAATACCGATATTTTGCAAAGCAGTGCCACACAAAACCGGATAAATTGTATTATTTAAAACACCTTGACGAATTGCTTTTTTTAAATCAGCCACGCTGATTTTTTCTTCGTTTAAATATTTTTCCATGATTACTTCGTCGCACTCGACCGCCCTTTCCACTAAATCAGAACGATATTTTTCCACTTTTTCTTTCATGTCTTCGGGAATTTCTACTTCAGTAATATTCTCACCAAAATTACCAGTAAAAGTATAAGCTTTACATGCCAATAAATCGATGACACCCTTCAGATTATCTTCCGCCCCAATAGGTAATTGAATGGCGACAGCCTTTGAATTTAAACGCTGTTTGATGGAATCAAGGCTCATGTAAAAATCAGCCCCCATTTTGTCCATCTTATTAATAAAACAGAGGCGGGGTACGTGATACTTATCCGCTTGACGCCAAACTGTTTCTGACTGCGGTTCTACGCCGGCTTGACCGTCAAAAACAGCCACGGCGCCGTCCAGCACGCGTAAAGAGCGTTCCACTTCAACGGTAAAATCAACGTGTCCGGGAGTATCGATAATATTGATTTTATTACCCTTCCAAAAACAAGTAGTAGCGGCGGAAGTGATGGTAATCCCTCTTTCTTTTTCCTGTTCCATCCAGTCCATTTCTGCAGATCCTTCGTGCACTTCTCCGATTTTATGTTTTTTTCCGGTATAGAATAAAACCCGCTCGGTAAAAGTGGTTTTGCCGGCATCAATGTGAGCCATGATGCCAATATTTCTGATTTTATCAAGAGCGTAATCACGAGGCATAAAATATAAAAACTAAATATGTAAAAAATTAAATTTGTATTAACAAAATTACGTCGGAAATAGCCGAAAGTCTGGGCCAAAAAATTTTAGCGAGAAAAATGAGCAAAGGCCTTATTTGCCTCAGCCATCTTATGAACCGCTTCCCTTTTCTTCACGGCCGCACCTTCACCATTGGCGGCGTCTAAGATTTCAGCGGCCATCTTTTCCGCCATAAAGCGGCCGCGACGAGCATGAGCGGCGGTAATCAGCCAGTGACAGCCGAGATAAAAACGGCGTTCGCCTCGTACCTGAAAAGGCACCTGATAATTGGCGCCGCCAACGCGCTTACCGCGCACTTCAACTAAAGGAGAAACCTTCTTCATCGCTTTATTAAAAACATGGCGAGGGTCCTGTTTGGTCTTTTCTTTAATTAAATTAAAAGAGCTATAGACGATTCTCTCGGCTACGCTTTTCTTGCCATCCCGCATCACATAATTGATGAGTTTGGTAATATTTTTATCGTTGTATTTGCCGTCCCCTTCAATGTCTCTTTTGGGGGCTTGTTTTCCTCTCATAATCGCTTATAAGGCCGCATCAACAGCTATTACTAATGCGCGCCTGAATTATATATGATATGAAGGAGGGGCTAAAAGCCTCTCCACAATAAACAAAATTATTTAGCAGCTTTTGGTTTCTTGACACCGTAGCGACTGCGCCCCTGGCGGCGAGCCTCGACGCCAGCAGCATCATAAACGCCGCGGACAATTTTATAGCGAACACCAGGAAGATCCTTAGTCTTACCACCCTTAATCAAAACAATGGAGTGCTCTTGCAAATTATGCCCCATACCAGGAATATAAGCAGTTACTTCCATGCCGTTGGACAAACGGACGCGAGCGATTTTACGCAAAGCGGAATTCGGCTTCTTGGGGGTAGTTGTAGTCACTTTAACACAAACACCTTGCTTAAAGGGAGCGCCTTTGACATTTACATTTTTTTTGCGATGCAAAGAATCCAGGCTGGTATGCAAAACTAAAGATGATTGGCGCTGACTTTTGGCTTTTCTGCCCTTGCGGACTAATTGGTTAATTGTCGGCATAATGCTTCAACGGTTTTAAAAACCTTCGTTATAAAAATGGGTTGAAACCCATAAAATGAGGAGCAAACTAAAATTGTCGCTCTCTCTTTTGATTAAATAAAATTTTTGTGATAACAAAATATCCTGACCCATCAGGATAGAGTTATTACTCGCCTACTTTATCAAAATCAAAAAAATAAGTCAAGATAAGCGAAGAATTTGATTCTCTTGGCCATCTACCAGAACGAGATTAGGCCCCTGCCAACAAACGGAAAAGCCAGTCAATCAGCGGCAGAAGATAGGGAAAGCCTATCCAAGCGAATAAAATCACAAAAATGAAACCGAATCTTTCTAAATTGAGATATTTTAACTGTGCTGAGGGCGAGAGGAAGGGCGCCAATATTTTGGAACCGTCCAGCGGCGGAATCGGCAAAAGGTTAAAAATCATCAAAATGAGATTAATATAGATAATTAAAGCGATTAAACCAGAAAAAGTCAGACTGATAAAAGGTAAAAGCCGCAAAAGAAGACCAAAAGCAAGGGCTACAATAAAATTAGCCGCCGGCCCGGCCAAGGCGACTTTAGCCCCGCCCCAGCGACGGTCTCTAAGATTATAGGGATTATAGGGCACCGGCTTTGCCCAGCCAAAAACAAAAGGCATTCCTGAGAGCAACATCAAACCGGGAAGCAAGACCGAACCAAACCATTCCAGGTGAACCAAAGGATTTAAGGTTAAACGTCCGGCCAGACGGGCAGTATTATCACCCAGACGATCGGCCATCCAGCCGTGCATGTACTCATGAATAATAGCAGAAAAGATTAAAACTATAATTTGAAATAAAGAGAGCATAAAAGAAAAACTTAGACTATCCCTAATTAATTATGACTTTATTTTAGCACAACTTGATTAATTTTAAAAATGTGCTAATATTTAAGCATCAAAATTTTAAATATAGCGGCCGCCGCCAAAAGCCAGTTTTTTGGTGTCTTTCTCTCGGCCGTTTCCTTAAGCATATGGCTAAAAGATGTGATTTATGTAAACGCGGCGCGACTAAAGGCGCCAGCCGCTCCCACTCCAAAATTCAAACCTTGAAACGCCAGGGCATTAATCTTCAGACTAAAAATATCGACGGTTTAAAATTAAAAATTTGCACTAGCTGCCTGCGGACAATGGCTAAAAACAACAAGTAAACAATCACTGAAAAAGAAAAGGGACTCCTCAAGAGTCCTTTTTCGTTGGCCCCAAAATCAACCGGCGGCGCTTAGTTAAAATATAATAACGCCCAAGAAAAAATAATATTATGACAAAATAATAAGCGATAACATAAGCCAAATGAAAATTAGGCGTTTCCACATAAGCTCCAGGAATAGACGCCGCCAAGCGCGCCAAAAACAAAAGATAATTAAGTAGCGCTTTTGACGGTAGCCAAATAAATTCAGAAAAACCAAATAAGAAATTAAAACCCAACGATGAAATCAGGCTAATCATTAGAGGGCTGAAGACACTGAAAGCTAAAATATTACTCAACGGAGCAATTAAAGAAACACCCCCGCTCCGCCAAGCCAAAAGCGGCCAAATGGTTAATTGCGCCGACAAAGATAAACTAAAAGCTTCAAAAACAAGACGCAGACGACTATGGGTAAAGTGGTGGGTGAAAACAGATGTTAATAAAGGATAAAAAGCAATCATGCCGGCGATTGCCAAAAAAGATAACTGGAAACCTAAATCATGCCGCCATAAATTAGGATTATTCCACAACATAATGGCACCCGCTAATAATAAAGGGAGCCAAGCCGAACTTAAGCGTCCTCGGCGCCAAGCATACAAAAAAATGCCTCCCATCAGTAATGAACGGAAAGCCGAAGCTTGCCAGCCGGTCAAAAAAACATACAGGCCCGCCCCAAATAAAGCCGGCCACAGGGCAAAGCGCTTATTTATCCCCAAATAAACCAACAGATTAATCAGCAAGCTTAAAAATAGGGTGATATGCCCCCCGGAAATGGCCACCAAGTGGCTCAAACCGGCTTTCTGCCAAATTAAATTTTCTGCCGGAAATAAAGTTTTCTTGTATCCAAGCAATAAAGCCGCCGCCAATCCGGCCGCTGGTTCCGGCAAAGATTGATTGATTTGCCGCAGCATCTCTCTTTTAAAAATAAAAAGGCGACTAAAAATATCGCGGCGGTTTTCCTCTCTTTCTAAAGCATTAACTTGAGGCCAAGCACAAAGAGCGCCGATGCCGCGCGCCGCCAAAAAAGCCGCATAATCAAAATCAGCAAAGACCGGCGGTTTTTCCAAAAGACAATGCAAATTTAAAGTATCGCCATAATAAACACGCGGATATAAAGGCAGGTTAGCGATAATTTTGTCTTTGCTAAATTTTCCAGAAGAAGGCTCCAACATGCACAAAATTACAATCTGCTTATCCCAAGCTGGCTCAGGGTCGGCACATACTTGAAACTGCCAATTTGATGCAGGCTTGCCTAAATAAGGAGTTAACAACGAATCAGCCGCCGCCGAAACGCTTGCCCGCCAAGCGCCGAGACAAAAAACGGCTAGTAACATAAAAAACAAACGCCCGCGACGGCTTAAAAACGCTAACCCAATCGCAGCAAAAAATATCAAAATAATTGGCGGCCAAGCCTGGAAAGAAGCAACGGCTAAACCGGCAAAAAAGGCAAATAGATATAAAAAAATAGAAGCGGACATGCTTCTATTATAAATAATTAAAATAACCGGTCCGTAAAATTTATCTAAACAAGGTCTTTTCGCCAACGCAGATAAGCTATCACAAATTCATCAAGATGCCCGTCCATCACGCCGTCCACATCCGTGTCTTCCCAATTACTACGGTGATCTTTTACTAAACGATTACCATAAAACCAATAGGAACGAATCTGTTGTCCCCACTCCGCCTTGACCACGCCACCCTTTAAACGTTTCTCTTCCGCTTCTTTTTTCTCTAATTCTAATTTAGCCAAACGCGCGCGAAGAATGGAGAAAGCGTTATCTTTATTCTGATGTTGAGAGCGTTCCGTCTGACAACTAACCGTAATCCCTGTCGGTAAATGGACCAGCCTGACCGCCGAGTCGGTTGTATTAACGCTCTGCCCGCCCGGACCGCTAGACCGAAAAACGTCTAGGCGCACATCTTCGTCTTTAATCACGAGATCGTTAGGCAGTATTTCGGGAATGACTTCCACTGAGGCAAAAGAGGTTTGACGTAAACCATCGGCGTTAAATGGAGAATTACGCAAGAGCCGGTGCGTCCCGTTTTCACTTCTTAAATTGCCATAAACTCTTACTCCCGTAATTTTTAACATCACGCTTTTAATTCCCGCTTCATTGGCTAAAAGGCGATCTATAATCTCGGTTTTCCAGCCTTGTCTTTCGGCGAAGCGTAAATACATCCGCTCCAGCATCTGCGCCCAATCCTGAGCATCCACTCCGCCGGTGCCAGCATTAACACTTAATAAAGCGTTACTCTCGTCATAGGCGCCGGTATAAAGAGACAGCTTCTCTAGTTCTGCTAAATCGGCTGATAGCTTTAAAGATTGATCAGATAGTTCCGCCAAAAGTTTATTATCTTTCTCACTGGTTGCCATTTGCGCCAACTCCTTAGTCTCCGCTAGCGACTGTTCAAGACTTAGCCAGCGTTGATAATTTTTTTGCAAATTTTCCGCCCGCCGATTAACAATAACTGCCCTTTCCTGGTCTTGCCAAAAATCCGGCGCTTCCCTTTGTTGGCGTAAAACCTCAATTTCTGTTTTTAATTCATCAATCCTAAAAACTGCAGCCAATTCTTGTCGCCGCCGGTCTAAGTCTTCTAAAAATTTACCTAGATTATCCATACATTAGTTACATCAAAAAATAATAATCCAAAGGAATAAAAACCGTCTTTAATTCCTCGTTGATTTTTAATTCGGTATTTGAAAAAATCAAATTATAATCAGAATTAATTTTTTTAGTGGTAGTGGCTATTTGTTTTACATCTTTATTCCCCATGCCAACTTCAATCACTATCTGTTTATTGTTCATAATCTGCAAAATAAAATCAGCTCCGCCTTGAGCGCTGTCATATCGCACCAAACCCTGATTTTTTAAAATAAATTCACGATAAAGATGAGATGCAAAAGAGTCTTCCAGCAACTTGCCTTGTCTGGTTAAATATGTGCTTTCTTGCCCCGTAAAATAAAAGAAAGTCATTCTGATTGCCGGCGACATAAACAAATATTTATTCGGCTTCTTGGCAACTGTCATATTTGATCCATAAGCCGGCACTTTTATCAATAATTCCACTTTTTCCAGCGCCTCAAAAATATTTGATATAGTTAAACGATTTATTTTGAATCTCTCTTCCAATGTGCCGAGACTGGTTGTGTCGTTTTCTGCGATAGCAAACAATATCCTTTTTACAGCGCCCAAAGTATCTTGATCAAAACTTCCAAGAGTTGGTAAATCTTGTTTTATAATTTTATCCAACAGTAATGATATGGCATCATACACCGCTGTTTCGTTTGGCATTATAAGCGAAAAAGGCAAGGTTCCGTATGATAAATAAGTTCTAATATCATGTCTATTTATTTTTGACCAACAATTATTAACATCTCCTTGTAAGTCCTGCAACCTATTAAACACTTCTTCTGCAGAATTTGAAAAATATACTATTTGGCGTATCTTATCTTTTAAACCGTTTTTAGGAAATGTTTGATTTTTAATTATCTCATACTCTATAAATGACATGGGCGGCATTCTCTCAAATAAAGCTCTTCTAACCAAATTTGTTGTAGTTTGTAAAATAATTGCCGATGAGCCAGTACAACAAAAAAATACATTTGATGTTTTGTCAAATAAAGTTTTCAGACTAATAGCCCATTTAGGGTCCGTTTGTATTTCATCTAAAAATATTAAAGTTGGTTTTTTTAGTTCTTCAATACTTTGCCCAATAACATTTTCAAAAGCAAAAATAATATCATTGACTCCCGCGTTTAATAAATTTTCTGTTTCTTCCACGGATAAAAATAAAATATTTTCCACCTTCCTTGAATAAGCTGCGCATATTTGCGCCATTAATGTAGTTTTACCAACGCCCCTAAAACCAGGAATAATAACCATTCTGTTATCTTGAGTTTTATCCAAAAATCCATCAATGTACTGTTTGATCTTTGCAAACATAAAACGTTGAGGATATTTTTCTCCTCTGGGGCTGTGTGTATATCTCTTAATTCTTTCTCCCGTGGTTCTAATCTGCTGTTGTATATATTGTATCAAATCATTATTCATGTTTATTATGTTATATTACAAATGCCTATCTCTAGTATATTATAATATACAAGAAGCGTCAAGGCTTGATTATTCAGCTAAAATTAAGCATAATATCACCTATTTACTTGTTTTAACATTTAATATATAACTCCATTTTTTTGTTATTATTGAATATTTCTGGATTCCCGCCTTCGCGGGAATGACGGGTGATTAGCAATATTACGGAGCGAGAAAATCACCTCTTTTCTGAAATTTCGACCATACATGATTAAATTAAATATCAAAAAACTCCCTAAAATTAGGAAGTTTTTTGTATATAATCTATAGAGATATCTAAGAGATATCTATGTTAACGCTTGCTCCACTGCGGACGTTTGCGCGCCCCCTTAAAACCAGGCTTCTTTCTTTCCTTTTTACGCGGATCGCGAGTCAAAAATTTATTGGCTTTCAAAGCTTCTTTAAGTAGTGGGTCGAGCACCAGTAAAGCTCGGGCGAGGCCGTGACGACAAGCTTCAATCTGGCCGGTAATACCGCCGCCTTTCACGATAATGGAAAAATTAAGATCACGGACATGGCCGGTAGCTTTTAATGGCTGAGTAACGATACTCATGCCTTCACCGACAAAAAATTGGCTGCCCTTCTTGCCGTTAATCATAATAACTCCTTTACCGTCTTTATACATCCTCACTTGAGCAACGGAAGTCTTGCGACGACCAACAGTTTGAATATATTCCCCCTTAAACTCCGCTGTTTCCGGTATATCTTTAAAAGCATTTTTCTTCGCTTCTTCTTCATTAGAAAATTCAGTCGACACCTCTTCAATCACCGCCTTCTTCGGCGCCCGGACTTTCTTTTCTTTTACTGTTTTAGTCTTCTTTTCCATAAAACGTTAGATTATCTAATAATTAAGCGCTTCATTTGCGCGTCGCGCAATTTGGTCGGGGGTAACATCTGTTTTACCGCCCGGCGCAAAACTTCTCCCGGATTCTGACTGAAAACCTCAGACATTCTTTTGCTCTTCAAACCACTGAGATAACCGGAATAACTAAAATATTTCTTCTGCAGGAGTTTCTGGCCGCTAAAAGACATTTGTGCAATATTTTCAACTTCAACAATATCGCCGCCATCAACATAAGGCAGAAATTCCGGCTTATTTTTGCCGCGCAAAATAATCGCGATCTGACTAGCTAAACGTCCGACCGCCTGGCCGGCAGCATCGAGTTTGTGGATTTTTCTTTCAATTTTATTCATATTGGTGTTTACGCGTAAATTAAACAAGTTCAATCTGAACCATTTCTGCGCCGTCTCCCGGACGCGGACCAAGTTTGGTTATACGGGTATAACCACCAGGATGATTCTGATAACGCTGGCCCAAAACTTCCATTGATTTTTTCACCGCATTTTTCTGTAATAAAACTTTAATAAGTCCGCGACGGGCGTTTAAATCACCGGCTTTAGCGGCCGTAATCATTCTTTCAACCAAAGGACGAACGGCTTGAGCCTTCGCTTTAGTGGTCTTCACTTTTTCGTAAATCAAAATGCTGGAGGCAAGATTTCGGAGCATTAACTCGCGTGGTCCCTTTTTCCGATCTAGAATTTTATTAGTGTTTCTGTGACGCATATATTAAGGATATTTATAAAGGCTTATTTTTTGCTTTTTTTCTTGGCTGGCTTGTCCGCTTCGTCGGCGTCAACTTCAGCCACTTCTTTAGTCTCTAAATCAACAGACTCTTCCTTGGACTCAATTTCCGGGGCCGGTTTTTGAGCTGAAGGTAACAACGCGCTGAACTGATCGACTAAAATTTGCGCGGCTTGATTAAAAGCTTCCCTGGGACTGATGGTGCCGTCTGTTTTGAGGGTAATTAAAAGTTTATCCCAATTAGTCATTTTACCAACACGAGTATTTTCCACATCCAAACTGACTGCTAAAACCGGAGAGAAAATCGAATCTATTTCCATATAACCTAATTCATTATTTTCTTTCTTGGTTCCCTCGCTTAAACGATAACCGCGGCCGGGACGAACAAAGATTTCCGCTTCTAAAGAAGCTTTTTCTTCGGTCAAAGAGGCGATTAATAGTTCCGGATTTTTGATTTCCACCTGGCTATTCTTAGTGATATTAGCGGCGGTCACCAGCTGCTTACCTTTAACTTTTAGTTCCAGGCGGACCTCCTCGTCGCCGTACATTTTGATATGGAGCTGCTTAATATTAAGCATTATTTCCAAAACATCTTCCTGAATACCAGGTAAAGTCATGAATTCATGGCTGGCGCCTTTAATCTTAACGCCGACTACCGCTGCTCCCGGCAAAGAAGACAGCAAGACGCGGCGCAAAGAATTACCTAAAGTCATGCCGTAACCGGGATATAGCGGTTCCACGACAACCACTCCCTCATTCTCGGTTTTTCCTGCCAAGAAATCTACTTTTTTTGGCAAAGCGATATTTTCCATAAAACATATGCCCTCAGAACGCAGTTTTACGCTTCCTAATTAGCGAGAAGCGCCTCCTCAGCGATCCGATTGACAGATTATTTTGAATAATACTCAATAATCATCTGCACCTTAAAATTTGTCGGTAAATCAGTGTCGGCCGGTTCATGTAAAACCTTGGCCTTCATTTCGGCGGCCTGTAAATTTAGCCAAGCCGGCAACTCCACCTTTTTTAAACTCTCGGCAATTTGTTTAAAATATGGGCTTTTTTTTGCGCGAGCACGAACGGCGATTTCCTGTCCAGGCTTAACTATAAAAGAGGGGATATCAGTCTTCACGCCATTAACCTCAAAATGTCCATGATTTACCAATTGACGGGCTTGACTGCGAGATTTAGCCAGACCGAGACGGAAAACAACATTATCTAAACGCATCTCCAATAAACGTAAGAGATTTTTACCGGAATCGCCAGTCTTCTTTGAGGCTTTCTCAAAAGTTAAGCGGAGCTGTTTTTCCATGACATTATAATATTTCTTCGCTTTCTGTTTTTCTGCTAACTGAGTACCATAATCACTGAGTTTGTGGCGACCGCGAGAGGGCCCGTGAAAACCGGGGGGGTAGTTACGCTTAACCATGGCGCATTTCGGCGTATTACAGCGTTCCCCTTTTAAAAACAGCTTCTCACCGACACGGCGACATTGCTGACATTTACTGTCTAAATTTCTTCCCATATGATATAAATCTTTAAATTAATTAAACTCGGCGGGGCTTCTTCGGACGACAGCCATTATGGGGAACGGCGGTTACATCTTTAATAGCCGAAACCTCCAAACCATTAGCATTTAAAGCGCGGATAGCCGCTTCTCTGCCGGTACCGACGCCGGCAACAAAAACGCTGACTTCCTGCAGACCATATTCTTCTTTAGCTTTCTGAACAGCAATCTTAGTAATAATCTGCGCGGCGTAAGGAGTTGCTTTCTTCGCCCCCTTAAAACCAGCCATACCGGCGCTTGCCCAGGCAATAACATCACCATTAGAGTCGGTCAAGGTGACCATAGTGTTGTTATAAGTGGCATTAATATAGGCGCGACCGACTTTAACCGTACGAGCTGTGCGCTTCTTGCGCTTCTTCACTAATTTCTTTTTAGCCCTGGCCTGCTTATTTTTTTCTAATTTCTGTTTAATTTCTTCTGGCAATTCTTCATCAGCGCCAGAATCCAAAGAAAAATCCGGGCTCTCATCACGATCGTCTTCAGATTCTTCTGCTGCTGCTTTCGCTTCGGCTGGCTTGGCGGTCGCTGCTGGCGCCTCTATCTTTTCTTCTTCAGAATTTAAATTCTTTTCTTCAGGCATAATAATTATAAATTAATCTTGAGAAAACGACTGATGACTAAGTCTTTAGACCGGCCTTAACGCGACCACTGGTAGCCGTCATGCGCTTATTGCCGCGCACGGTGCGACTGTTAGTCTTAGTGCGTTGACCACGAACCGGTAAATTGCGACTGTGGCGCTGACCGCGATAGCAGCCAATTTCTTTCAAACGCTTAATATTGCTCGCCACTTCACGACGTAAATCACCTTCAACTATATACTTCTTCTCAATTTGTTCACGCAAACGATTGGCGTCATTTTCTTTCAAGTCCCTAACTTTAGTCTCCGGCTTGATATTTAAAGCGGCCAGGATTTTTTTTGCCCGGCTGTTGCCGATACCGTAGATATAGGTAAGGGCAATATCTACTCTTTTGTCATTGGGAATGTTTACCCCCGCGATTCTAATAGCCATAAATAAATATTCAGCCGCGCCGCAAGAGCTTGGCCTAATGCTTAAATTATCCTTGTCTTTGCTTATGTTTTGGATTCTTACAGATTACATAAACGCGACTCTTGCGACGGACAGTCTTGCAATCTTTACAAATTTTCTTAACGCTCGCTCTTACTTTCATAAAATCATGAAAAATATAAAAAGGGACTAAATCCACTTAAAAAATTAATAGCGGAAAATAATACGACCCTTAGTTAAATCATAGGGGCTCATCTGTAAATGAACCCGATCACCCGGCAATAATCTGATGCGATGCATTCTCATCTTACCGGACAAATGAGCCAAAATTTCATGCCCACTATCCAATTTTACTCGGAAAGTCGCCGCCGGCATCAATTCTAATACTTCTCCCTGCATCTCTAAAAAATCCTTGGCATTCAAAGTCTCGACGTTCTCTTGGTTGTTTGTTTTACTTTTTGACATTAACACAAAAAATTTGATAAAGACAATTTTTAGCTTTATCAAAATTTTTTAGAAATATTCCTCTTAGAAATCTCAATGGAAATAGTATATAGACAAGCTTAAAAATTGTCAATAGTAACGGGCATCTGATCTGATCATTCTAAAATAGCCTTAATCCTCCTGACACCGGACGACGAGGCCTCTTCTTTTTGAATCTTAAAATGTCCGAGATTTTTAAGACTGGAAACATGGGGACCGCCGCAAATTTCTCTGGAAAAAATATCTTCCCAAGACGCGTGTCTGCCGCCATTATTATGCCCAATGGTATATACTTTAACGCGGTCACCGTATTTAGAATTAAAAACTCCGGTCGCGCCGCTCGCCCTAGCTTCAGATAAAGAAATCTCCTCAAAAGCAACGTCTAAACCCTTACCAATCGCCTCGTTAACCAATTTTTCAACAGACGCAATTTGTGCCGGCGTCATTTTTTCCGGATAAGAAAAATCAAAGCGCAGACGTTCGGCGGTGATATTACTTCCCTTTTGGCTAACATGATTGCCCAAAACTTGGCGCAAGGCCGCTAAGAGTAAATGAGCGGCCGTATGAAGTTTTGTTGTTTCTTCGCTGTGGTCAGCCAAACCGCCTTTAAATTTACCGGCAGAAGCGGTGCGGGAAAGTTCTTGATGCTTTTGTAGTTCGGCCATAAAACCCTGTCTATCAACCTTAATCCCGTGTTCAGCGGCTAATTCTTCCGTTATTTCTAAAGGGAAACCGTAACTTTGGTAAAGATTAAAAGCGGCCACACCGTTTAAATCATGCGTCGCTAATTTTTTAAATTCAATCATCCCCTTCTCCAGAGTCCGGTTGAATTTTTCTTCTTCCTTTTCAAACTCCGCAAAAATAAATTCTTGATTATTCTTTAATTCCGGATAAGTGGCGGCGTAGTCATCAATAAAAATGAGAGCCGCTTCTTTCAACCACTTCTCCTGAGAAATACCGATTTGACGACCATAACGAATAGCGCGACGCAGAAGACGGCGGACGATATAGCCCTGATCAGTATTTGAGGGCGGCACGCCGTGGTCATCGCCGACAATAAAGGTCGCCGCTTTTAAATGATCAACAATAACCTCAAAAGCCCTCTTATTATCAGCATATTTCTTGCCGGACAGTTCTTCGATTTTCGCCATCGCCCTGGTAAAAAGATCAGTTTTAAAAATACTGTCTTGTCCGTTTAAAACCATTAAAATTCTCTCCAGACCGCCGCCAAAATCAACATTTTTATTCTTTAATTCCTGCCAGCCCTCAGCTGTTTTCTGATATTGCATAAACACCGAATTGCCGATTTCCAAGAAACGGCCGCAATCGCAATTAGGATGGCAATGGGGACCATAAGCTAAATCATGCTCTTTGCCGGTATCATAAAAAGTCTCACTGTCCGGTCCGCCCAACTCACCTACGACATCGCCCTTTTGCCACCAATTCTTATCGCGATAAGCAAATATTCTCTGCCTAGAAAAATCAAGCTCCTGACCAGAACCGAGGACGCCTTTACCAGTAGTAACCGGCCCTTCCTCCGCACTAACACCATATTTTTTAAACAAATCCTGTAAAATCAAAATTGATTCTTTGTCCTTGGCTATTTTTCCGTCTTCACTACCAGCATAAACTGTTTGATAAATACGAGATGGATCCAATTTTAATTCAACAAATAAAAACTCTAGCCACCAGGCTAATTGCTCCGCTTTGAAATAATCACCTAAAGACCAATTACCAAGCATCTCAAAGAAAGTATTATGGCGACCATCGCCAACTTCTTCAATATCCTCGGTGCGAAAAGATTTTTGGCTATTAACCAAACGGATGCCGGCCGGATGCTTTTCTCCCAAAAGATAAGGCACTAAGGGAAACATGCCGGAGTTGGTAAATAATAAAGTAGAATCATTTTCCGGCAATAAAGAAGCACTGGGGATGATGGCATGACCCCTGGCCTTAAAAAAATCTAAATATTTTTGTCTCAACTCATTAGCGGTCATATATTTTAAATTAAACCCTAAAAATTAATCTTTTATTATTTTCCTATAAGCTCTAAATCGCCATTAATGATAGCTAGCGAAATGTCTGTCAATTCATCATTATAATTACCGCCGCCGGTCTTTTTCTCAGGGAAAGTACCGTCGCCCTGTTCTGTCTTTTTCTTAAAAAATTCCTCGTATTAAATAATATTAACTTCCGGTTCAATCTTTATCCCGAATTTCTGATAAACGCCAGCTTGGACGCGACGGACGTGCGCCAAAACCTGCTTGGCACTGGCGCCGCCATAATTAACAAGAATCAAAGCCTGCTTCTCATACATGCCGACCGGCCCGTAACGCTTGCCTTTAAAGCCCGCCTGCTCAATCAACCAACCGGCCGAAATTTTAACTAAACCGCTTTTAGAGCCGGGGAAGAATTTTATTTCTGGAAATTTCTTCTGCAAACCCACAAAGTCAGCTTTGGTGACTTCCGGATTCTTAAAAAAGGAGCCGGCATTAGGATAAATGGCGGGGTTGGGTAATTTATTGTCACGAATCTTTCTGATAATTTCCGCTAATTGCTGAACGCTCGGCCGCTTAATTCCCTGTTCGTTCAATTGGGCGCGGATATCGCCATAATCCAAACGCAAAACCGGTTTCTTCGACAACTTCAAAGTGACGCTGGCAATAAAATATTTGCCTTTTTCTTTATTCTTAAAAACGCTAGAGCGATAGCCGAAAGCGCAATCTTTTTTAGTAAAAATTTTTTCCTTGCCGGTTTTTAAATTAATTGCGCGCAAACTCACAAAAGTATCTTTGAGCTCAACGCCATAAGCGCCGATATTCTGTACCGGCGCCGCGCCCACGGTGCCGGGAACATAATATAAATTTTCAATTCCGCCCCAACGACGCTCAATCGCAAAGCGCACCAAAGTGCTCCACCATTCTCCCGAGCGCGCTTCTACCCAAACGGATGTTTCCGTTTCCTTAATTACCCGTACGCCCTTAATTTCATTTTTTAAAACTAAAGCCTTGATCTTTTGCGTGAAGAGAATATTGGACCCGCCGCCCAGAATAAATACTGGTAATTTCTGAAGGCGCGCCCAACTCAAAGCTTCCTGCAATTCAGTCTCTTCCTTTATAACAGCCAAAAAGGCCGCCTTAGCTTTAATCTTTAAAGTGGTATAAGCAGAAATATCTACTTGTTTTTGGAGTGTAAACATAAAGGTATTATAACGCAAGTATAGGAAAAAAGTCTAGACAAGGGGCAATAAAAAGCCCACGTTTTTTAGGCGCGGGCGAATAAAGCGGGAGAGAAGCAAGAGATTAGTATCACCTACTTAGGCAATCACCGGCAAATGTTCTAAACTTAATAGCTTTCTCGCCGGGGTGATAAGCGATCTAAGACCATTTTCAGGTAAAAATACCCGAACCGGTTGGCCTTTATTATCTATAAATAAAGGCTAACAAGGCTGGTCATTGACAACAGCGTCAGCGGCCACAATTTTATTCTGATATCTCCCCTAAATTCTGCAACTTCAAGAGCTTAGCATATAGACCCCCGGCTACTTGGGACAACTCTAAATGACTGCCCTGCTCCGCCACCTTGCCGTTTTCTAAAACAATAATTTTATCCGCCTTCTTTATCGTACTGAGGCGATGAGCAATGATAATTACTGTCCGATGGCGGCCGATGCGCCCTAGAGCTTCTTGAATTAAAGACTCGCTCTGGCTATCAAGATTAGAAGTGGCCTCGTCAAAAATTAAGATTTTAGGACGGGCGAGAATAGCTCGGGCAATACCCAAACGCTGGCGCTGACCACCGGATAATTTAATACCACGCTCACCTACTAGAGTGTCATAGCCCTTATCCAACTTCAAAATAAATTCCTCGGCATTGGCAATACGAGCCGCCGCCTCTATTTCGGCCAAAGAGGCCGCCGGATTAGCGTAAGCGATATTATCGCGCACGCTCACGTCAAATATTTCCACTTCTTGCGGGACAATCGCTAAGAAGCGACGATAGGCGTTAAAATCAAATGATTTTATATCCTTGTCGTCCACCATCACTTTTCCCGAAGTGGGATCGTAATGTCGATAAAGCAAACGAGCAACGGTAGTCTTGCCGCCACCAGAAGGACCGACTAAAGCCACCGTGGTACCGGCGCTAATTTTAAAACTAACCCTATCAAGAGCCATCACTTTAGCCTCACGATATTGGAAAGAAACATCTTTAAACTCAATCTTGCCTTCAATTTTCTCAGGAATTATCGCACCCTCTTCATTCTTCACCTCGCTCTCGGCATTAAATAGGGTTAAAAGGCGATTAACCCCTGCCCGTCCTTCTTCCATGCGGTCATAGAAACGAGAAAGACGGTAAATAGAAGAATAGGCCATCTCGCTGAGAGTAAAAGCAAAAATCAAAGTACCAACGCTGATTTCGCCGTGATAGACAAAATACACACCCAGAAACAAAACCGCCGCCCGACCGATATCAACAATGATATTGCGGCCTAGACCAATCTTCATCATCCAGCCCCACTGCTTATTTTCATTATCGCGAATACCGGCCTTGATGTCGCTAAATTCATTAAACTCCCTTTCTTCCTGAACAAAAGATTGGACAGCATTGATATTAATAATAGATTGCGCCATTTTGCCGGAAGCAGTTTCATAAGATTTATATATTTCCTTTCTCACCGGATACATTTTCTGGTTCGACCAATAAGTGACAAAAATAAATAAAGGGGTAAAAATCAAAAATGATATACCGATGCGCCAGTCCGCCCAAAATAAGGCCGGGATGGTAAAGGCTAGTTGTACTAAAGTCGGCGCCACTTCCCAGCTAATATTATTAATTAGCGTCGAAATCCGATCGACCCCTCTCTCGATTTTGACGATTTTGGCACCGGTATTCTCGCGTTCGTGATAGCCCAAACTTAAATTTAACAGCTTATCCTGCGCTTTTAAACCTAAATGATATTCGATTTTAACTAATAATTTCAAAATAGCCCGATCATTAAAATACTGGATAAGGGAACGAACCTGACCAGAACCGAGATACAAAACAATCAGCCACAATAGAAAAGATAAATCGATTGATTGAAAATTATATAAATTATCAATTAAAATCTTTAAAATATAGGGTTTAGCCAAATCAAAAACCGCCCCCAAGACGGTGATGGCTAAAATGTAGTTGATTAAGCGGTGGTCGGGCGATAATAGGCGCCACAACTCGCGCCAGAATAAACGCCAACTTAGGCTTGGCTCCATCTCTTTAGTTTTGTCCGAATTTTCGTTCATAAAAAATTTAAAAACGGATTGATCCGCTCTCTATAGAATACGGAAATATCTAAAAAACATTACATTTTCCTAAAAATAATAAATAAGTTAGGTTACGTACTAGCTTATTACCCGGAAGTACGTTCGTTCACCCACTTATTGACAAAAAGTAAATTATTTACTAAAACTAAGACAGTTCACTCACCTTTTAAAAACATAAAAATCATGGAAACAACTCAGATTACAGAAATTTCCGTCCTTGGCAAAAAGTGGAAAACCGCTACAAGTGGAGAAAAAAAAGAAATATCAAAAAAAATCTCCGCCTACCTGCTTAAAGCAGATGCCCAACAATTAACCACCCTACTTCCCAGCATTAAATCTCTATCCTGGCTTACCGATGAATGTCTGGATTATGTCCTGGGAAAAATATATGACACTGATAAAATAAAAAAACTTTTTCCACTGAGTAGGAAAAAAACGGGACAACGACAAAAATTGGCCGAAAGATACGGCGCCCTTATAGAGGCCAAATTTCAATCAGCTCCCTTCAAAGAAAAGGTGGCAATTTTCAAAGAAGCCAATAATCAGGAGGGATTTACCGAAATTGACCAAGAAAACAAGAAATTTTGCCAGCGTCACTGGCAAGATTTCATCCACACAATCAATAATTATGAAAAAGGTCTATTGATATATGATGCTTTTATCGGCAACCATCTTACCTGTCCCGAAATTTGGGCAACGGTCGCAGCCATTAAAACCATTAAGGTGTGGACCAAACAAAACAACCTTAAAAAGATCGACTCTGGACAGGCGGCTTTGCTACAAAAATTAAACCTTAGCCTGCAGCCAGGAAAAATCCTCGTTGCTCAGGAAATTCTCAAAAAAATGGGGCAATAAAAAATATGATAATATGATACTTTTCCTAAAAACCCGACCACTTGGCCGGGTTTATCTTTATAATTCCCATCAAAATCATCAGCTTTTCTTTTTTAGCAATCTCTCTCCTACTCGGAAAATATCACCCGCGCCGATAAGCAACAGAATGTCATTAGGCTTTAAAATTTTCTTCAGCCAAGACAAAGCTTGGTCAAAATCAGACAGATAAACGGCCGGCTTTTTCCTCCCGGCCGCTTTAAGGGCTTTAACTAAATCCCGACTGGAAACACCTCCCTGGACTTCTCTGGCAGAACCATATATTTCCAATATCCCCAACACATCAGCCTCCGCAAAACTATGAATAAAATCTTGGAACAAAGCTTGGGTGCGGGTAAAAGTATGGGGGTGAAAAACAACCACCAAACGCTTGCCCGAATAAGCTTCCTTAAAAGCTTGAAGAGTCGCTCGCACTTCTGTGGGATGATGTCCGTAATCGTCAAATACTGGTATTTTACCGTACTTGCCCATTAGCTCCGCCCGCCGCGCGGCCCCGGAAAAAGAGGCTAAAGCGGTCTTTAATTTTCTAATATCTAATCCCAAAGCCCAAGCGGTGGCTAACACCGCCAGAGCATTCTCAACATTATGCTCGCCCAAAAGCTTGATTTTAAATTCACCGAAATCATTCACTTGAAAGTACTGATAACCATGACGCCGGCGCACGGAATGAGCCAACAGGGTGATATTTTGCTGGCGCCGCTGCACTTTGTCAGCCAGCGCGTAGGTAAAAACCTGCGCCCGACAGAGAGGCAACAACTTCATTATTTGTGCGTCAGCCGCATTAGCCGTTAAAAAACCGGAAGGAGGCAACTTTTTGATAAAGTCGGCAAAGACGCGGGCATAAGCGGCTTTAGTCTTAAAATAATCAGGGTGATCGTAGTCGATATTATTTAAAACGATGCCGTGGGGCTGAAAATATTGCAACTTATTCTGATACTCGTCCGCTTCGGCGATAAAATAATCGGACTTGCCTAAAATGGCGCTGCCCTTAAACTGCGG
>MWDX01000031.1 GCA_002070735.1 Parcubacteria group bacterium ADurb.Bin115 | reverse complement strand
TAACAAAATAAATTTGCCTTTTTTATAAAAATAAGTAAAAATGAAGCTATAAAACTAAGAGGAGAGGTGCCAGAGCGGTCTAATGGAACGGTCTTGAAAACCGTCGCTGGTGAAAGCCGGCCCAGGGTTCGAATCCCTGCCTCTCCGCAACATCGTGCTAGCACGAGGTAGTTTAAAACAGAGCTTTTTTGAGGCTCTGTTTTTAGTTGGGGAAAAGCTAGTTTTTCTTTAAAATAAGCTATTTGACAACTTATGTCATTTTTTGACATTTCTATAAAATATGTTAAAATTTATATAAAGAAAAGATAAATAAAATATAAATTTTATATGAGCGACCGAATAGACAAACTTTTAACCATAGAGGAAGTAGCTGATATTTTGAGAGTGAGTACCAGAACTATTGTTAGGTATATAGAATCAGGAAAATTAAAAGCTTCTAAGATAGGTGTTTGGAGAATAAAGGAGTCGGATGTGCACTTGTTTTTAGAGGAAACTAGTAATAAAAAATAAGATTTAAATATTATGGCTAATAATTCGAATAATTCTAAAGAACAAGAACGAGCCGAACTTCATCGAGCTATTTGGCAAATTGCCAATGACTTGCGCGGCGCAGTTGATGGTTGGGATTTTAAGCAGTATGTTCTTGGGATGCTCTTCTATCGTTTTATTAGTGAAAACCTTACCAACTACATTAATGCTGATGAGCGTCGAACGGGTAAAAAAGACTTTGATTATGCTGCTCTTTCAGATAAACAAGCAGAATTTGGTCGAGCTGATACAGTCAAAGAAAAAGGTTTTTATATTTTGCCAAGTGAGTTATTTGTAAATGTTTGTAAAAATGCACGCAATAATGCAAATCTTAACGAAACTTTAGCCGAAGTATTTCGCAATATCGAGAACTCAGCTAAAGGTGCAGATAGTGAGGATGACTTAAAAGGTCTTTTTGATGATATTGATGTTAATTCTAAAAAGCTAGGTAACACCGTCGAACAAAGAAACCAAAAATTAGCCAAACTTCTAGAAGCTATTAGTAATCTCGGGCTAGGGAATTATGCCGATAATACTATTGATGCTTTTGGTGATGCTTATGAGTTTTTAATGACCATGTATGCCTCAAATGCCGGTAAATCTGGAGGGGAATTTTTTACTCCGCAAGAAGTTAGTGAGCTTCTGGCCGAAATAACTACAGTTGGCAAAAAAGAAGTTAATAAAGTCTATGATCCTTGTTGCGGATCTGGTTCACTTCTTCTTAAATTTGCTAAAGTTCTCGGAAAAGAAAATGTTAGACGTGGATTTTATGGTCAAGAAATTAATATCACCACCTTTAATCTTTGCCGTATTAACATGTTTTTACACGATATCAATTATAACCATTTTGATATTGAGTTAGGTGATACCTTAACTGATCCAAAACATTGGGATGATGAGCCATTTGATGCCATAGTTTCTAATCCTCCGTATTCTATTAATTGGGAAGGTGATGCCAACCCGTTATTAATTAATGACCCCCGTTTTTCTCCTGCTGGAGTACTAGCGCCGAAGAGCAAGGCTGACCTTGCATTTACCATGCACATGCTTTCCTGGCTTTCGACCAGTGGAACAGCAGCGATTGTTGAATTTCCAGGCGTTTTATATCGTGGCGGGGCAGAACAAAAAATTCGTAAATATTTAGTTGATAATAATTATATTGATACCATAATTCAATTACCACCTGATTTATTTTTTGGTGTTACTATCGCTACTTGTATTATTGTTCTTAAAAAGAGCAAGAAAGATAATAAAACTTTATTTATTGATGCTTCGAAAGAATTTGTTAGGAGCGGAAATAAAAATAAGTTGAGCGAAGAAAATCGCCTTAAAATTTTAAATGCTTTTACAACCAGAAAAGATGCTGAATATTTTGCTAAGTTAGTTGATAATAAAACCATTGCCGAGAATGACTATAATATAGCTGTGTCTAGTTATGTAGTGGCAGAAGATACTCGAGAAGTAGTGGACATTAAAGAGCTTAATGAGAAAATTAAGGAGATTGTAAAAAGACAGCAAGGGCTTCGCGAAGCTATTGATAAAATTGTTGTAGATATAGAAATGGGATAATATGGAAAATTTTAATGAAATAATTATATCTTCTTTTTCCGGCGCTTTCTTTGCATTTGTGTTTTTTGTTATTGGCCAATATTTGATTAGGTACAACGAAAAAAAAGATAAAAAGCTTGATAATTTGAATGTAATAAAAGAATTTATTGCCATGCAAATTCCGATAATTCTGCTTAATAAGAAAAAAGCAAAAGAATTTAATGATATTGATACTAATAAACCAGTACAGGTTTTTATTAAAAGATTTGAACCATTTGTTATTGATAATTTTTTTTATACAAAAATAAATAAATATAAAGTTTTAGAATCTATAGTACATTTTTGGTCATATTTAAAGATTTTAGATGAAGACATGAAAACACTTAATGATACAATTAATGATCTTTCTAATTTTTCAAGAATAGCGATGATTGAAAAAAAAGAAAAAAATTTTGAAGAAACAATGAAAATTAATTTGGAAGATTTTAAGGAAAAAACAAAAATTATTTACGATAGAATTGAGGAAATTGAAAAAACCCCAGAGTCAATTATTGATGAAATAAATTTTTATTTATGGTATGAGAGATCTTATTTTTGGAATAAATGTTATTTTGGGTTTAGATATAAACTTGATAAAGATTATAGAAAGAAAATGATTAATATAATTAAGAGTAAATATGGAAAATAAAATTGAAAAACTAATTTCAGAACTATGTCCCAATGGCGTTGAGTTTAAAGAACTAGGGAAAGTATGTAAGATTTTACGTGGCAAAAGGCTAACTAAAAAAGAATTATCAGATGATGGTGAATATCCCGTTTTTCATGGAGGATTAATTCCCCTTGGTTGTTACGATAAGTTTAATCGGAAAGCAAATCAAACGATGGTAATTAATACAGGAAGTGTTGGCGAAGTTGTTTGGAGTAGTGTTGATTTCTGGTCATCAGACGGCACTTTTGTGGTAGAAACGCCCAATGATATTAATGACAAATACCTTTATTATTTTCTTAAAACACAAGAAGATTATTTAAAGACACAAAAACGTGAGGGTGGAGTTCCTACAATTGACAGGCAGGCAATCGAAAACCTGAAAATTCCACTTCCACCCCTTGCCATCCAAGAAGAAATTGTTAAAATTCTTGATAATTTTACAGAGCTGGAAGCAGAGCTGGAAGCAGAGCTGGAAGCAGAGCTGGAGGTAAGAAGGGTCCAATATGAGTATTATAGAAAACAACTATTAACTTTCAAAGAATATGCCGGTTAATAATAAATATAATTTAGTTGCCGAGAGCACACAAAGTACCGTTGTGGCGGAATATACTCCAACTGGAAAAAGAATTTCCGATTATCAAAGTGAGGCTGAGCTTGAAAGCGCTTTTATAGAACAGCTAAAAACTCAGGCTTATGAATATGTGGCTATAACCTCTGAGGCTGATTTAGTTTTGAATTTACGCCAGCAACTAGAGAAGTTAAATAATTTTAATTTTACCGATTCGGAGTGGAATAATTTTTTTAAGAGCGAAATTGCTAACCCCAATCAAGATATAGAAGATAAAACCGCGACCATTCAAGAAGATTATATAAAAAATTTAGTTTGTGAAGATGGTTCAATAAAGAATATATATCTTTTAAAGAAGGATAATATTCATGATAATAATCTTCAGATTATTAATCAGTATGCCACTGAAGACGGGCAAAGAGCTAATCGTTACGATGTTACAATTCTTGTTAATGGTTTGCCTCTAATTCATGTTGAGCTTAAACGTCGTGGCGTCGCTATTCAGGAAGCCTTTAACCAAATTAATCGTTATCAAAGAGAAAGTTTTTGGGCCTCGTCTGGTCTTTTTGAATATGTGCAACTGTTTGTAATTTCAAACGGCACTCATACAAAATATTATAGCAACACTACTAGATACCAACATATTAAGGATGCTAATGACGGCGCCTCTAAGAAGGGTAAGCGGACTAGTAATAGTTTTGAATTTACTAGTTGGTGGGCTGATGCGACCAATCGCCCTATTACCGATCTTATTGATTTTACCAAGACGTTCTTTGCCAAGCATACAATTTTAAATATTTTAACTAAGTATTGCGTTTTTACCACCGATCGTCTTTTACTGGTGATGCGTCCGTATCAGATTGTAGCTACTGAAAAAATTTTAAATCGTATAGAAGTCAGCACTAATTACAAAAAACTTGGCACCACCGATGCTGGTGGCTATATTTGGCATACGACCGGTTCCGGGAAAACTTTGACTAGTTTCAAAACTGCTCAATTAGCCAGCAAATTACCTTATATTAATAAAGTTTTATTTGTTGTTGATCGTAAGGATTTGGATTATCAGACCATGAAAGAATATGATAAGTTTGCCAAAGGGGCGGCCAATAGCAACACTAGTACAGCTATTTTAAAAAAGCAGTTAGAAGATTCTAATTCTAATATTATTATCACCACTATCCAAAAATTGGATAAATTTATCAGTAAAAACAAAGGACATAATATTTTTAACGGTCATGTGGTTATTATATTTGATGAATGTCACCGTTCTCAATTTGGTGAGATGCATGCCGCTATTACTAAAGCGTTCAATAATTATCATCTTTTTGGTTTTACTGGTACTCCTATTTTTGCGATTAATTCTTCTTCGGGTGGGCGGATTGATTTTAAGACTACCGAGCAAGCCTTTGGTGAAAAATTACATACCTACACTATTGTTAACGCTATTGCTGATAAAAATGTTTTACCATTTAAGGTTGACTATATTTCCACCGTTAAAGAGGCGGAAAATATTGAGGATAAAAAGGTTAGCGATATTGATCGAGAAGCAATTTTAGCCGCTCCTGAGCGCTTAGAAAATATTGTTCGCTATATTTGTGAACATTTTGATCAAAAAACCAAGCGTAATAGTTTTTATAAGATAAAGGAGAAAAGATTGGCCGGGTTTAATTCTATTTTTGCCGTTTCTTCCATTGATGTTGCAAAAAAGTATTATGCTGAATTTAAAAAACAACTTTTAAATTTACCCAGTGATAAGCGTCTTAAAATTGCGATAATTTATAGTTTTGGTGTTAATGATGAAGATGCTGATGGACTGATTGATGAAAACTTAGAAGACACTAGTGGACTAGATCTTAGTTCGAGAGATTTTCTAGAAAAGGCAATCGTTGATTATAATGAAATGTTTAGCACCTCTTATGATACTTCGGCGGAAAAGTTTCAGAATTATTATAAGGATGTAAGTCAAAGAGTAAAAAACCGTGAAATTGATCTTCTGATCGTGGTTAATATGTTTTTGACCGGGTTTGACGCGACAACTTTAAATACTTTATGGGTTGATAAAAATTTAAGATTACATGGTTTATTACAAGCCTATTCTCGCACGAATCGTATTTTAAATAGTGTTAAAACTTTTGGTAACATTGTTTGTTTTCGTAATTTAGAGAAAGCTACCAACGAATCGATTTCATTATTTGGCGATAAAGAGGCTAGCGGTATTGTTTTACTTAAATCATATGCGGAATATTATAATGGCTATAAAAATGGCGATAAAGAAGTTCGCGGATATGCCAGTTTGGTTGATGAGTTAATGGAGAAGTTTCCAGTTGGCGTTAGAATCGATAGCGAACTAACTCAAAAAGAATTTATTAAACTTTATAGCAATATTTTGCGTTTACGAAATATTTTAACAACTTTTGATGAGTTTGCTAAGGATGAAATATTTACAGAATACGATATACAAGATTATCACAGCATGTATATTGATTTGTATAATGAATTCCGTAAAGACAGGGAAAATGATAAAGAGAATGTAAATGATGACGTGGTATTCGAAATGGAACTTGTTAAGCAAGTTGATATTAATATAGATTACATTTTAAGCATGATTAAAAAATATCACGAAGACCACATTAAAAATCGTGAAATTTTAATTGATATTAATAGGGCAATTGATGCGAGCGTTGAGTTAAGAAACAAAAAGGACTTAATTAATCAATTTATTTCCTCGCTTGATATTAATTCCGTGGTAGATGCGGACTGGCAGAGTTTTATGAATAAGAAAAAAGTTGAGGAGCTTGAACAGATTATTAAAACTGAAGCGCTTGATCATGAGGCTACATATAAGTTTATTAAAAATTCTTTCAGAGATGGCTCCATCGCAGTTTCGGGTACGGCTATAACTAAAGTTTTACCCCCAGTATCTCGTTTTTCTCCGGATGGTGAACGCACTAAAAAACGTGAAACAGTCTTAACTAAATTAACTAATTTTTTTGAGAGATTTTTTGATATTTCTAGAGGTGAGTTATAATAAATTTTTTTATGGATGTAGATATTCAACAATTAATAAATACCACCACGATCATTAAAGTACGTGATAACCGTGATGATAGTATAGTTTTTGGAGATTATTATGCTGTAAGTAGGTTTAGCGAAAATCAGGGAAACCAAATAAATTTGTCTATATTGGAAAGTTATTGGAATAATAAGTGGTATTCGTTTAATGGATACACAGAAGAAAGACAGAATTGTAGACTTTTATATGATGCGTTTAAGTTTTTTTATTTTAGCTTTGAACAATTAAGATTTAATAAGATTTCCGGTATTCAAATAATTGGTGATGTAACAAGTCAGCAACACTTTAATGATTTGACGGGGGTGAATTTATTTAGCATGTACTTTAATGGAAAAAAATGCATTGATTTATTAAAGAAACTTGGGCTGCTTGATGCAAATAATTCAAATTGGGATTTCTGTAAAAGATTTAAAGAGACCAGAAATAAGTTGATTGAACATAATTACAATCCATCTGGCCTAGATATACAGATAGAGCCATTTATATGGAGTTTGTCTAGCACAGATTCTTTTATGGAAATATTTATTGGCAGAAAATTACAAGAAAGAATCTATGATGTTTATATTGATTATTATGAAGATTATTATAAGTTAGAAAAGATTATTTCTGATATTATAAAAAGCTTCTAATTGAAATACAGAATTAGATAATATTAATAATCTTATTTTTCAATAAAATCTCCCCATCCAAACAAGTCAGTAATTCACGCTTTTCTTGATCATCGCCCTCTTTTAATAAGAATTTAATATAGTTTTTAACATCGACGTCGCTTACGTCGATGTTTTGATTTTTACCAGTTGCCATCATTTGAAATTTCTTAAATCTTTTTATTTCACCTCGGATTTTATCTTGAACAGGTAGCTTTTTAAAATCTAATTTCTCAACCTGTTTTTGTAATTGTTTAATTAAGTCTTCTTCGCTGATATAGCCAGATTTACAATTTTTATCTTTTGCCTTTGTACAACCATAATAGATATGACGGTTGTAACCGCCATTTTTTAATTTCTTAAATTTTTCGGTCGCTGATATTCCTGAACCACATAAACCACAGGTCATAATTTTAGTAAAAGCGAACTCAATATTTTCTCGCCTAACTAATTGAGAATTTTTCATTTGATCTTGAACTAAGTCAAATAATTCCTTGGTAATTAATGGCTCGTGTTTACCTTGATACCAATTGCCACTGCCTCGAGGATATTCAAAAGGACCGTAATAGAAGGTATTTTCTAATAGGCGATAAATATTACCTAGACTTAAATGCTTTTTACCCAGTGCCGTTCTAAAATTTAAATCAAATCTAAGCCAGTTATATAATTTTCTACCAGACCATTTTTCGTAAGCGACTTTTTCAAACATTTGTCTGATAATGTGGCCCCTGTCTGGATCGATTAAACATTGTCCTTTATGATCAACTTGTTTTTCTTTAAAGTATCCTGTTGGCGGACAAGTCGGCCATAAGCCCATTTCACATCTAGCTCTTAAGCCTCTTTTTACATTAATACCTCTGTTATCATTTTCCAATTTTGCCTGAGAGCATAAAATCATGAGCAAAAACTTTTCATTTGGGGAATTACTAAATGTTTGACCGAAAGTACGAATACTCATTAGTTTTTTCTCATCCATTAAATCAACGAGCGATCCTAAGTCGCCAGCATTTCTTGAAAGTCTATCAGGTGCCCAGGTTAAAATGGCGTTAAATTTTTCTTCCGCTATGTCTTTCAACAATTCCTTAAAAATAGGACGATTACCAGAATCTTTGGCAGACTTTGATTCTCGTCGAATATCAACGATTTCTAAATTTTCTCGTTCGGCAATTTGAAGCATTTCTTTAACTTGAGAATCAATTGATTGAACTTGTCGTTCGTCTGATTCGGTGCTTTTTCTAGCGTAAAGGCAATATTTTAGCTCGGTTTCTAATGGAGGCATATGGTTTAATTTTAATTATTAGTTAAATCTATGCCTCCATTAATGACACACTTTTAAGGTTCTGCTAAGCAGCTAGCTGTTGGTAACTTGTCGATAACTTTTCCTTTAATATTAAAGGAAAAATATCCTCGGTGGGTTAGGTGGTTTGACTATCAAACTGTTTACTACATTAACAAAAGCATCAACTAAATCATCATGTTTTTCAACGCCAAAATGAACTATTTGCTGAATTAATTCCTCAGCTCCTTCTTTAGGAAATAGAATCTGTCCAGTTTTTATTAAATTAGCAGTTAAAACTAAACGACTTCGTTTATCTTGGCCACCAGGGTTAGTTGTCATGACATCATATGAACCTTCAACTTCTAATTGTTGAGGAAGAGCTTTTTGATAGGCGACATCTTCAATCACAAATTTAGTGTGATAATAATCTTTTTTGTAACTATTAAACATGGTTTTGCAAGTTTCAATAGTTTCAGGAAAGTTTAGACGCTTGTTAATTATCTTTGGCAGTATATAAAGCATGTAGCCCTCATTGGTTTCATAAATTAAGCCTGGAACTATAGCGGTATAATCAGCAACATCACTTTTAGAGATGGCTGGATCAACCCCAATTCGCACTTCAGTAAAAGCTAGATAACCACAACTAAGTTCTTTTGGTTCTGGAATTTGGTCATAGAATTGAATCCATTCTGGAAATATCGCTTGATCTTCTGAAGGAACAATATTAAGCAAATATTCTTGTTGCCAAGTAATCTCATTACCAACTTTTTTACGCTCTGCTTCAATATCTTTATCGGTTGGATATTTACCAGGCCACAAACAAATACCTTTCTTATTAATTAGGGGATAAAATAAGAAATGACCGTCAATAATATCTTTCTCCCTTTCTTCTCTTAATCTCATAAGCAGAGAGTCTTCATGTAAAAGATTGCCGGCTATAACTAATCTAGTATTTTTATCGCCAGCAGGAATAACCTCGCTTTTAAGCCATTGATAGGTTTTGTTGCGACCATCTCTAGTTTTAGTTGAGCTAATATCTTCCACATCGTCGCAAACAATTAAATCGGGACGATGTTGATAATGTCTAATTCCACGAATACTTTGATCAACTGAAGCGACAGTAATTCTGGCGTCTGTATTTGAAAAAACAATTGATTGCGCGCCCCATTCATCGCTATTTTCTCTAAATGGACCAAGATCTTTTTTAAGCAAGTCATTATCTTCTAGTTCTCGGCGTAAGTTCATCATGTGCTGTTTGGCTTGGGCTTGAGTTTGGCAGAAGATAACAACGAATTTCTTTTGCTGTTTACCCAGGATCGCCCAAATTGGGTAAGCGGCGGTTACAATGGTTGATTTTCCTGAGCCACGGAAAGCCACGACAAACAAACTCTCCTTATCGCTTTTTTCAATTAAGCTGATTATTTCTTTTTGAAAATCAGCGGTCGCATACTTAACGTAATGGGCGTAATAGAAGTGAAAGAAATAGGAAAAACTTTCTCTAGTTATCGCTGTTCTTATCTTCTTGTCCTTGGTCATTTGTTCCACTAAGTCTTGTGGAATCATTTTGTTTACTATCATATATTTGTATATTATTAATTAATTTTTCGCTGTCTGGTAATATTTTTGCCAGCGTCAAAGCTTGACGAACAATTTCAGCTTGCGATGGAGTTAGCTCTTCAGAATCTTCTATTTTAGAAGTAACTTCAATCTTATCTTTAAACCTTGGATTGCGATGTCTAAGCCAAAAGCTAATCGCTGACCAATTTTTTTCTTTGATCATTGTTAAGAGTTGGCTTTCGCTCATATCATTTACCAAAGCTTCGCCTTCGGCTAAGGCCTCATCCATTACTTTCGAGAATTCTTTGTCCTCTCGTTTCCAGCGATAAACGCTATTGCGAGATATTCCCGACTTTTCGCAAGCGACTAAAACGATTGGCACTTTCTTAAGCTCATTAAAGAAAGCTTCTTGTAATCGACTTTTTTTAGACATGCTCCACCACCTCCTTTCTGCCTGTTAATTTTCGATATCTTGCTATCGCCAGATCACAGAAAATTGGTTCAAGCTCCATGGCATATACTTTTCTTTTTAATTGCTCGCCAGCGATAATCGTGCTGGCTGATCCAGAGAAAGAATCAAGGATAATGTCGCCTGGCTTAGTGCAGCGCCTTATAGCCTTTTCGTAGAGCTTTGGGGGCTTGCTGGTGGCGTGTTCGTAATCTTTGCCTGAAATACGCTTGGTAAGCCAAATATCTAAAGAATCGTAGATATCTTCAAACATCTCATTGCCAGTACCAAGTTCCTTATTTAGCACCTCGTTATAGTTTTTAATATCAGGATTAATGTAGGGCTTACCTTTAACACCATAGACGGCAGGTTCATAGCATTTATTGAAAGCTATTTTAGGGGTGGGGTTTTGCGAATTTTTTAACCACAGACAAACTCGTTTATTAACTATTCCAAGTTCTCGGTATAACTCTTGAAACAAGCCAATATATGTTTGGTCACACCAATAAAAAACATGGCAGTCATTTTTAGTGTTTGGCAAAGCGGCTAACAGAGAGCTTTTAATGAATTGTTTATATTCTTCATAGCTTCTATTGTCGTTAACCGTTCCGCCGTAATCGTTTTTACCGCCAATGCCTTTGGAATAGTCTAATTTAATGTTATAGACGGGGTCGGAAAATATCATTGAGGCTTTGTCGCCACCAAATAGTTTTTTGAGGTTATTGGGGTTAGTAGAATCACCACAGAGAAGGCGATGCCCTCCTAGATGTATCAGATCGCCTGGTTTAGTTTTTGGTGTCTTTATCTTTTTTAACTCCGCTTCAACATCAAAATCTTCATCTTTAACTTCCAATTCCTTATCCCAGAAATGTGATAAGTCGACTTGGTCAAAACCGATATCAACCAATAGGTCTAAATCAAAAGATTTTAGCTTTTCAAAATCCCAGTCACCACCCAAGGCGTTGCTAGCAATTAAATACCTTTTAGCTTCGTCTTCGCTCAATTTACGATTAGGAACTCTGACATCAATTAACTCCTCTCCTCGGCCAAGGAGTTGAAGGGCTTTCATTCTTTGGTGTCCAGCGAGAATTTTGCCATCTAAATCGATAGCTGGAATTTCGACAAGGTTAAATTTAGCCAAACTCTTTTTAAGGTCTGACATTTGTTTGTCATTGATTACTCTGGGGTTAACTTCTTGGGGAACCAGGTCGTTAACTCTTTTTTGCACTGTGTGCCATTCTAATTTCTTCATAAAATTTTTAGTTAAATTAATTAAGTCTTACATTACTAATAGTGAAAAATCGTTTTGTATAACAAAAAACGCCATTTTATTGGCGTTTTTGATTATTATATTTTCGGTGAATTCACCGAACGCTATTCGTTATAGTCCTTGTATGACCCTTTAATCCATGAATCGTCTTCTCCCTCGTCATCTTCCTGGTATGCTGGCATGTGATCATTAATTGACTCTGATTCAGGAACCAGGGTTATTTTAATTTGATACCCTAGTTGTTTTTTATAAGAATAAAATGGCTCGCTCTCTATATTGAAATAATTTTTCAATTTAGTAGATAATAACTGCTTCTGTTTTTTAACGTTATTTTTTGCATTTCCTTCTTTCCATGAAATGCCTCCATTATTTTCTGACAAAGTTTTTAATAATGACCATTGTAGATTTGGTTTTAATTGCCTGGAATCATCAAACCCCATTTCTTTATAGTTTGCTTTGTAAACCTGTTTACCTGCTACAATTTGTATATTGTGTCCATCCAAAAATTTAATAACAATATCATTCCAGGAAATATTAGGAGGTAATTTATAAGGAAATTTTTTGGTCGCATTAATATTTATTTCTTGGTTTCTGATTTTTTCTAAAGTTTTTGCAATAGCTAATTTTACAACTTCTTCCATTTCTTTTTTAGTAAAACTTTTTTCTTCCGCTTTGTTTGCTATAGCAATCTTCTTTTGCGGCGCGAGGTAAGTTAACTGTGGCGTATATGTAGAATATAGACCCCAGTTTTTTATTGATTTAATTAATTCTTGCTGAGCTTTCATGCTTTCAAAAGCCGGTTCAAAACTTTTAGCTACACTTTGTACCATTTCTTGTATCTTTGATTGATTTTTTATAAAGCTTTGTAGGGCTGAACTATTAGCAAGAGACTCCATTGTTTTTTGGGCAGTATTAACTGCTTGACTTAATGATTCAAGATAGCTTTTACTTATAAAATTATTTGGATCAATTAGATCTTTTCTTTCCATATCATTTTTTCTAATATTATGCTAATATTATATTATATTTCTTATTATTTTACGAATTTATCAAGCTTTTTGTTAAATATTAGATTAACATTAGTTTTTATATGTTAAGTAATCATGTTTAATTATATGAGTCATGCAAATTATAAAGAAATTTTATTGAATTCTTATTTATCAATTTCTGATTCGACATCAGGGCTCAAGGAAATCGGGTACGCTAAATTAGTTTTTTTTATTCTTTTCTTGGAAGAAAAAGAGTTAGACATTAAGAGTATAATTAAATTAACGGCAGATTATATCAATTCACATGGAATCCCTGAAAAATCCGTAGTAGATGCTTTAAATCTGCTAAAAGCTCGCCGATTAGTTCAGGAAGATAAAGATAAGTTTTCAATTTTACCAGAAGAAAGAAGTAAAACTGAAAAGCAATTAGATTACTCCAAAAAGGTTTCTGCAAAAATAATACAAAAAAGATTTCCCAGAGATATTGAGGCTAGTAAAATAGAAGATTGGTTTAATGAAACGAATGAAAAATATTTTTCAGCTTTTACCGATGTTTTAATTAAACTATATAGCAAAAAAGAAAGTTTAATTTTAGAAGTTGATAAAATTTTAATACCGATTATAAATCAATACGGTCTAGATAAATATAAAGAAGATTTATTACAAGGCTACAGAGAGTTCCTTTTGAGTTCTGATAGAGATGAAGAAGAAAAAATATGGAGTATAATGCAGTCTCTTTTAGCCGCAAAAGTTGTTACTGTAGATTTAAGCCCAGATTTTTTAAGTATTGATAAGTATACTGATGCTGAAATTGTTCTAGATACTAATATATTATTTGCGAACAGTTTGTCTAGCAGTACCGGCATAGAAGATACTATGTGTTCGTTTGGTAAAATTGCTAAAACCATAGGCGCTAAATTATGTGTCACGGAAGAAACCATGGAAGAGTATAAGACGGTTTGCGATAGAAGAAAAGAAGAAATGATTAAATTATGGAATAACTATTCAGTTAGTATTTTAGAAAAAGCAAACAGAAGAGATGATTTTTTTAGATCATTGTTATTATTGGGGTGTAAAAACGAAGAAGATGTAGAAAGGTTTTTCAGTGTAGTGGAAAAAATCCCAGAAAAGATTGGTGATTCTAAAATTAATATTATTAAACATGACGAAATTTATGATAAGGCGAAAGATAAAGAGTTGTTTAATGATATAAAAGAAGCGTGGTCGCAAAGACATGGAGAAAAATGGCAAAAGACAGATAATGTTGTTATTCATGATTTGATTATCACTAAATTATGCAAAAAATATTCTAAAGATAAGAAAATGTTTGCACTTACAAGAGATTTATCTTTAGAGGCATTATCCTTGAAATGGGTTGGAGAAAAAGAAGATTCAGTATGGAGGAGTTTATATAGTCTGGTTCAGGTGTTAGCAATTAATGGCGGAGGGCCGGATTTTGATCCGAGCGACATGGCTCCGTTAGTTAAAATATTTATAGAACAAGAAGATTTTGGAAGAAGTGATAACTTTGATAAAAGAGATTTGCTAAAATTTACTGAGTTGAGTGATAGGATTAATGAACTACCAGAAACAAAAACGATCAATCTTCTAAATAAGATTCATAAAGCAAATATGTCTAATACGAGTGATCAGCAGTCATTTAAAGATGTTAAGTTGGAGCTGGAAAGATCCTTAGTGAAAAAAACCAGTGAATTAAGTGAGGTTATAAGTGAAAAGGATGAAAAAATTAATAAATTGCAGGGTGAATTAAATAAATCTAGAGCGGAAAAAGAGAAGAGCGAAAAAACAAAAAAAATTATTTTGTTTGCAGTCAGAACTGTTTTTAAGTTTATTGGATCCTTTATTTTATTCTATATTCTTGGCGATGCCTTGTTTAATGAATATGCAAAAGATGGGGCAACATATAATGTTATACAGATAATATTATTTATTCTATCCCCTTTATATTGGATTATAACTGATTTTAAAAAAACATTTTATAATAAGTATGAGTAATGTAAATTTCACAAGACAACTAGTAAAGGGCAAGATAGCTGAAACAATATTTTCTCAGATGTTTAGAGAGTCCGGAAACTTTACTGTTTTAGAATTTGGTTATGAAAAAGTAATTCCCGAAATGATCCAACAGGGATTTAATGAAAGTAATCCAATGATTGAAACTTTAAGAACCGCACCTGATTTTGCGGTTATTGACAGAGATACCAGACAGGTTAAATTAATTGAAGTTAAATATCAGCGTTCTTTAAGCCCTGAATACACTCTTAAGGCTGCCAATAGAATGAGCCAATCTTGGAATCCATCTTATTTATTTGTTGCCACGCTTGATGGTTTTTATATGGACGAAATAGCAAATATTATTAAGAATAATGGAGAAATAGCCAAATTGAATCACCCAAAGATTAATGACGACCTTCAAAACGATTATTTGCAGATATTAAAAAGATTTGAGCAGGATAATTAACTTTTAAAGTATGAAATTATTTTTAACATCAACAGGATTAGAAAATATGAACGTTTCACGTTATTTCGAAACAAGTTTTTTGCCAAAAGAACCCAAAGATTTGTCCTTTTTAGTTATTTCTATTCAAGACTCAGAACAAGACGCTTTTTATTTAGATAAAACTTTGACCGAAATTAAAAATACAGGAGCCATTAATATTGATGTTTTTAAATTGGGAAATGAAAAATTTACCACTGATAAAGAATATGATGTGGTCTTTGTTTGCGGGGGTAATACCTTTGATTATTTAGATAGAGTAAGAAAAACTGGACTCGATAAATTTATAGTGGATTTTTCTAAGAAAGAAAATAGTGTTTATGTTGGTGTTAGTGCTGGCAGTATTTTAGCTGGTCCAGATATAGCTATTGCGGGCGACGAAGATTCAAATGATATTGGATTAACAGATTTAAGAGGTTTATGTTTAACTGATTTTATAGTTTATCCACACTACAGAAAAGAATTGAAGACTCAATTAGATGAGTTTAAAAAAAGAAATGGGTACCCAATTATTGAATTAGAAGATAATCAAGCTGTTATACTTAATTATTCAAACATTGGGAATTTAAAGGGTGTTTTAAGTATGAGTTATATAAATAAAGATTTATAAAATATGGATGACAAGGAATTATCAAAATTAATTTGGGGCAACGAAGCTGCTTTGAAAGAGAATCTTTTATTGACTCGCGAAGCTTTAGAAATTAGGGATACAATTATTAAATATTTAAATTCAGTTTTAGATAAAAAATCGCTCCCTGGTCTTAGATTAAGAAAAATTACATCTAATGCAACACCTGATACCTGGTGGTCTGATAACTCTGGATTTCCAACTGACAATGCATGGAAAAGAATGGAGAAATATATTAATATTTTTCAACAGTATTTAGCTGAAAAGACTATCAAAAAAAGAATAAGTGATGATCAATTTTTTATTGAATCCAGAATTCAAGGAGAGGATCAACATATTCTTGTTGGTAAAAGAGATGGCTCTGGAAGCAAGGCACATATTGTTATCGATGGATCAACGGGGGAGATAAGAGTTGAGGATAATCAACAAGCTCCAGAAGAAGTAACGGAGAAAATAGAAACTGTCATAAAATTGCCAAATGGTAAGCAAATTAGGACAACTAGGGAAATACTAGAATTTGTTGCTGATGAATAAAGATTATACCTGTCTGTAACCTTTATATCAATTCTTGTGTCACCTTTGTCATTTTTCAAGAAAACCATAGCGCACGAGGATCTTATTTGTTAAATACTTAAAATATCACCGAAAAGCCTTGCTGGGCTTGCCGAAATTACGGTTCCAGCCCGAGGTAGCCCGCTAATGTATTGAGGGCAAATTTACCTTGACGAGACACCACCGAATCGCCTTCCCAATGACCCAGTTCTTTTCTTAACTCGATTTCTTTCGGCCTCTCCGATATCGAAATCGCCCCAATGATTTTCTGCCTCTGCGGCCTAAATGGAATATATTTTGGATATCTAGTTTTATGTCTTCTTTTTAAATAGATTCGCAAATCTTCACCGATACAGCGGCCATAGCCCTTTCGACAATACTGGGAATATATATATTTATATATCGCCTCATAGCTGATTTTAGTTCCGGGGATACCTCTTCCGATTCGACCGGCTATCTGTTCCGGAGAATAATGAGACTGGAGCATGGCCTTAACATAATCCCTAATTTCTTGGCTCTTTAATCTTTCTCGCCGCCCCCGATTCAGTATTCTTTCTTGCGCCCTTTCTTGGGCCAGTCGGGGGACATACTTCGGTCTGAGTCCTAATGTGTTCCGTTTTAACTCACGGCTGATAGTCGAGACCGGCCTATTTAGTTCCAAGGCGATGCTTCGGAGCGATCACTTCGCCCAGACCCCTGCCCGAATAGTCTCTCGGTCTTCAATACTTAATTGTTTATGTTTGTTTGGCATATACCTGTAATTATACAGGTGTTGCGTTTACTTGTTGAACTCGCCAAGTTATATCGCCAAGTTATATTTTGACAAATAGCAAAATAATGGTATTATGATTAGTTCTTTAAAATAAAAATAACAAACATAAAAAAGGAGGTTATCATGTATGCAATTTGGAATTTAACAAAAGTATGTCCTTGGGATTGTTCTTTTTGCTGTATGTCGGCAATAAAAGTTGGTCAAGTTAATGGAGGGGAGAGTCTAAATTTTTCAGAAAAAATTAAAGTTTTAGAAATTTTAGCAACTCATAAAATGAAAATTGATTTTTCTGGCGGTGATCCTCTCTATAACCCAGAAGATTTCGCTATTGTGGAAAGAGCTGTCGAAATTATGCCTAGAGATTTTATTGATATTAGCATGACCGGCGTGGACTTTAATGAAAAAAAATTGGCCTTGCTAAAGAAGGTTGGGAAGGTTGAAATCAGTATCGATAATGTTCCTAAAGATTCTAATCGTTTTCGTCCAAAAGGCTTTAATTTGTCGGCCATTAATATTTTGAAAACCTTGGTGGAGGAAAATATTTTTTGTTCAGCCGTAACGACATTATATCCATTATCAGCCGACAAAAACAATCTTAAAAGGCTCTATGAGCTTTTATGCATCAATCAAGTCCCGAAATGGAATATATTGCGTTTCTATCCAGTCGGTAGGGGTTTAAAATTATCCAATTTATATATTGATGATGAAAAAACTTTAGAGTTAATGGATTTTCTTGATTCTCTTGGGAGTGGGGAAACAGAAATTGTTTTCCAACATTCGCTTAAGATTCTTAGGGGAGAATATCAATGTCATGCTGCCATTAAATCAATTGGAATATTGCCAAACGGGACAGTAACGGCCTGTGGTTGGGCGTTAGACAAAAACAGTAATCCTTTGCCTGGCTTTTGTTTAGGAAAGTTGCCGGACGACGATTTTGATGTTATTCTGGAGAAAGCACAGGTTGATATGGGCTATAGTGAAAGACAATCTTATTGTCGTATTCTTAATTATTTAAAAAGTCAGGAGGCAATATGAATATCAAAGAAATAAATTGTAAAACCACCTTGATGCCTAGCAAATTGCCCGAGGCAGATTATTGTATCAATCCTTACACTGGCTGCTTGCACAAGTGTGTTTATTGTTATGCTTGCTTTATGAAGCGTTTCACTAATCACTCTGAGAATTGGGGAGAATTTCTCGATGTGAAAGTTAATGCCGCTAACATTCTGAATGAAGAGCTTGTTAAAAAAAGTAAAAGAAAGGGCTCGATTCTTTTGGGCAGCGTAACCGACGTCTATCAACCGGCCGAGAAAAAATTTCAGATGACTAGGAAAATTTTAGAAGTTTTAGCTAAATATGATTTTCCTGTGTCAATCCTGACAAAATCGGAGTTGGTTGTTAGAGATATTAATCTACTAAAAAAGATTCCTGATTGTGAGGTCGGTCTTACAATAACCTCTCTGGACGATAGAATTTCCAAAATCTTTGAACCGGGAGCGTCTGTTCCCGTCAAACGATTGGATGCTCTAACTATTTTGAAAAACAGCGGTCTTAAAACTTATGCTTTTGTAGGGCCAATTCTGCCAGGATTAACTGATTTAAAATTAATTATCCCAGCTTTGCAAGGAAAAATTGATTTTATAATGTTTGAATCTTTGAATTATGGTAAATTTAATTCGGATAACATTAACCAGGCTTATAATGAAGCAGGGGTTAATATTCCAGTTTTTAGGGATATAGATTGGAGCGAAATTGAATCGGAGGCCAGGGAGTTAAGTCAAATTTATAAAATCACGGTCAAGGGATTTTATAAACACTAGTATATATTTTATGCCGTCGTTATTTAATTATAATGGCGGTTTTTTATTTACTAAATTAACCTTATTTGCTATTTTATTAGTATGAAAGACTTCAAGAGATTTTTAATTAAAGCCAAGAAAAATACCTATGCCTTAAGTGGCGAGAGAGGAGAGAGTGTTTTAGCTGATGGCGCCAAAGAACTGAACTATAAATCTGAAAATTTTTATTATCGCGATAGATATTATGGCTCTGATCCGTTTGTCGGCGAAGAAGTAGTTTTTTTAAATAATAAGCCTTTTTGGGTTATGAATTATTCCGGACGGTGTTTAGAAACTATAATATCAAAAAGTGAAATTTATAGTTTTCTTAAAAAATGTCTTAAAAAGGTAAACGCCAATAATCCTTTTCGCGGACCGAGTGAATATCAATCAGGTGAGTATATCTATAAAAATAAGACTAAAGGTGATATTGATAATTTTTATGGAGAGGAGCTTATCTGTTATAAAAATAAAAAAATTTACGAATTAAAATATCATGGTGGATTAGTTGAATAGTTATTTGTATCTTTATGTTGATTTATATAAATATTTCAGAGAAAACCATAGCGCATGAGAACCCTATTTATTGAAGTTTTAAAATATAGCAGAAAAGCCTTGCTGGGCTTGTTAAAATCACGGTTCCAGCCCGAATTACCCCGTAAATTTTAAATAGCCCTAAACAAGAGCTATTTTTAAATCAATATTTTATGTTATCACTTAAAGTAATAGACAATAAAAAATTTTAACTATTACCAAGAATCTCGGATTTCTAGTTCTAATAATAGCAAGGGGGCTACCGTGAACACAAAATAAATTCCGAGAAGACAAAAATTATCGGCGCTGCTTCCATTTCTAGCAAAGATAAAATATCGGTTTTAATTATAAACCAGAAACCAGGACAGCAAAACAACTAGCGAGCGCTTATGAAAATATAGAAAAAAATATTTTAATGATTTGGGAAAAGCTAAGCTACCCGGACAATTAAAAATAGACTTAAGCGGAAAGAAAAACAAAGGGGTGGTACGGAAAAAATAAACGTTCTAACGTTAGTGATAATCCCAAAATTATACCAAAATCAAAAAACAGAGATTATCTAAAAAATTACTTAGAAGGATGCGGGAAAAAAATTAAAAATAGCTTTTTAATCTATAATTAGTAAAATCTTGCCAAAAGCTTTATTTTTGCTATAATAAATACAGAAAACCTTTGAGGTTTTCATTTTACATTAGACTAATTATCAAGAAAGATATGGAAAATAAATTGAAACCGAAAATTCTGGCGGAAATTAAAGCGGAATTATTGGCACGCAAGCAACAAATTTTAGAAAGTTTAGAAGACGTTTCCCAAAAAAATCCACACGAAGCGGATAATTTAGGTTCTAAATTTCCTGAATACGGCGATAAACCCGATGAAAACGCCCAAGAAATTAGCGACTATGTCGCTGATGCCGCCGCGGAAAAAGTCTTAGAAAAAACCTTAGCTGATATTGATAGCGCTTTAAACCGCATTGAAAAAGGCACATACGGCATTTGTAAATACTGCGGCCAGCCAATTTCTCCTAAGCGCTTACAGGCTCGTCCCGTAGCTAGCGCCTGTATCGCCTGTAAAACAGAACTACAAGAAAATGAATAATTTTTTTCTCTCAAAAAATACATTTAAAAACATAGCGTGGCTTCTCGTCGGCGCTATGTTTTTTATAGGCGATCGACTTTTAAAAAATTTAGCCTTAAATATAGGGGCAGAGCAATATTATAATATTCTCGACCCTTGGCTAAAATTTCGTCTAGCATTTAACCCCTATATCGCCTTTTCCCTGCCCATAGGCGGTCAAGCCCTAAACATTATTATTACCACTATTATAGCCGCTCTAGTTTTTATTATATTTTATTTAATATTTAATAAAAATAAACAAAATGGCCTAATCATACCCTTAACATTTATTTTATTTGGTTCCATAAGTAATCTATTAGACCGTTACTTATATGGCGCTGTTGTCGACTATTTTGATTTCCGTTATTTTACAATTTTTAATTTAGCCGATATTATTATTAGTATTGGAGCGGTTAGCGCCTTAATTGTTGCGGTAAAAAAAAAGTAATCTATGTTTAATTCATTTTCTTTTGAAAAAATCAACAATTTTGAAAACAAAGGCTCAATCCTGGAATTTGAATATTTTGGTGAAATAAATAAACGCGCCTATAGTCAGGCTGTTGATGAGTATCTAAACCCTGAATTATATAAAATAAAAAGCCAAGAAGACGTAGAAAGAGTTTTTTTAAGAAAAAACAAAGAAAAAGAAGATTACGCCAATAGTTTTAAAAATGATTCATATATAAAATTTAAGGATGCAATGGCAATAGTGGAAAAATGCCAATTCGGAAATCCTGAAATGCCCAACGCTATATTTGCCAGAGTTTTACGCAAAGAAATATCCAACCTGCTGGGAGATGAATACAAAGTAAAATTTTTTACCGCTGTCGGCTCTCATTTGGACACAAAACATGGTGTTGATGCTTTTATTAAAGTATACGATAAAAATGAGAAAGAATTAGCTCAAGTGACACTCGACATCTCCGGCAGAGAGAAGGGGGCATCTAAGGCCGATCTACTAATTGTTGTCAGCCGAGAAGAACGTGACTGCTATGATTTTGATTCTGATAATTTTGACAAGGAAAAATTTAATAACCGAATCAAAAATGAAGCTTTAAGAATAAAAGAAATTATAACTAAAAATAGAAAAACTTCTGGAGAGTATCCAAAAAGCAGTTACGGACAAAAACAAGTCGTTAAATAAAAACGCCTTAAGCAAGCCCTTAATGGCCGAAAGCTGTCTGTCAAAGAAATAAACCACAAGCACACGGCCGAGCTACAAAAAATCGCCATTACAGGCGAGATATCCAAAACTTTTATTTTATTGTTAGCTATTGTAAATACCGCAAAGAGCAGAAACTAACAATTGAAATTAAAAATCTTTAAAAGATTTCCAAATTACGAAATCTCTTTTTTTATTTCTATTTTCCTCTCATTCTCAGAAATACTAGTAATTTTAATAGTGATAACAGAATAATCTTCCCAAGCTGTCCTTACTTTCTCCGCCCATTCTATCGCACTTACTACATCTTCCCTCCCTAGATAATCATTAGCACCTATATCTAGTAATTCCCTCCCAGAAGATAGGCGATAAGCGTCAATGTGACAAAGCTGTTTAATCTTTCCCTTTTTAGCCGGATATAGCTTCATAATCGTAAAAGTCGGACTATTTACTTTGGCTTTTACACCCAGACCGCTGGCCAAACCTTGAACAAAGACCGTCTTACCGACTCCCAAATCGTCCGACATAGCTAAAATCTCTCCACCCTGAAGAGTGGTGGCTAAATTCTTACCCAAAATAAAAGTTTCTTCTGGGCTATGGCTAATATATGTTTGTTTATTCCGCATAATAACATTCTAAAGGATACTCTTGGGAAAATAAAGGGTTTGTGACAAGCACATCAGCCAGTGATATAATTAGATATATATCTAAATATCTAATTATGACGTTTAACCGAACTTCTACCGCTCTGGCTGACCCTAACCCTCAATCTATTCTCAATGCTTTACGAATTAAAGAGTAAGCGGTATCAGTTATTGCTGAAAATTTAAATATAACTCTCATCACGCTTTCACACCATTTTGATATTTTAAAAAGAACGGGGTTAATTAGTGCTCGCCGTTCCGGAAGACAAATTTTTTATAGTCTCAATATGATGAGCGTCTTGGAAGAAATTAGCCAAACCTTGATTAAGTTTATCGGACAAAAAATAAAAAATAAAAAATATGGAAAAAATTACTTTTAAAACAGAATGGCGCGCCCTCTTAATAATCATAGCCACTATCGCCTTAAGCTATTGGGCCTATCCACAATTACCGACAACCGTGGCCTCTCATTGGAATTTTCAAGGAGAAGTTGACGGTTGGATGAGTAAAAATTTTCACTCTATCTTTTTCCCAGCTCTTTTAGTAGTAATGTATCTAGGTTTTCTAATCATGCCTTATATCGACCCCCAAAAAGAACGCTATGCTGAATTTGCTAATGTCTATAGATTAATGCGAGATGCCAGTCTATTTATCTTGCTTGGCGTCTTTACTGTCGCCACTTTTTATAACCTCAATTATTCTCTTAATGTCGGCGCCATCGTCGCTGGTCTAATCGGCGCTCTCATGATAATAATGGGTAATTATTTCGGCAAAATAAAAAGAAACTGGTTTATCGGCATCCGCACTCCCTGGTCATTATCTTCAGAAAATGTCTGGAACAAAACTCACCGTCTCGGCGGTCGCTTCTTTATGGTTTGGGGCTTGGGCATCGCTATCGCTCCTTGGTTAGACTTCCGCGTGGCGATGATTATCTTACTAGCCGGCTTAGCCGCTATTATCATTGGTATTAATTTATATTCTTTCATCCTCTACCGTCAAGAAAAGAAAAAATAGACACCTAAAAACAGGCAATTGCCTGTTTTTTTGTTAGGGTGGGGAGCCTGGTACGATTTAGGAACCTGGCTCGTTAATAATAGTTATGTTGATATTATAGCTTTAGACAAATAAAAAAGGAAGCTGGTTTAGGGCTTCCTTATGAACTTTGTTCATCCCACAAAATTGTTTATTCTACAAAATAATGTGGCTTGCTCCTGTTTCTGTTCTTTTTCACTAAAATTGAATCACCTTCGGACATGTTATAATAAACAACTTCCGCAATTAAATTAACTGATATGGTGTCTTGCCCTCTTGTAATAACCTGGCATTGCGGTATGCCCATATCAATTTTTTTCTGCAGAACTTTTGAATATCCGATAACGCCCTTTTCCGGTCTGTAATTTAAGAATAAAGAGCCGTAACGATTTTTTCCGACAAGATAAGTATCTCCAATTTTGACATTGAGATACTCTTCTTCCATTGACACAAATACTTTTAAAGTGTCGTGGCTAGGATTGGTTAAAGTTATAAAACCATAATCGCGGACAGGATTGGCTTTCTCCTTTTTTATTACCTGGAATTGTCCAATAAGATTACCGGAATCGTGACCACAGGATGACAAAAGCACAACACTGATTAAAGCAACGAGAAATAAAATTTTTGTTTTCATTTTTTCTTTTTTTTGTGAAAGTTAATATTACTTGGATTAATTACTAAATCCGCCTAGATTCAGCCGAACTTGGTAATTAATCCAATTTAACCTTGTTTGTGAACGAACTATCTTAATGCTTATATAATAGCATAATTATATTAAAATGTCAATAGTTTGACAAGATTGGTGCAAAACATGTTAAAAACACCAATAAAAACAACAAAATAGCTTAGTTGGCCTTGCGCGCAAGATGGCGCAACATCGTTTCTGTATACTGAAACTATAAAGACCCTTTTCTTTTTATCTGACTTCTCTCTTAAGCAAGGAATAACTCTTTTTTTCTTTTCGGCGGATCCCCCGGAGGGGGAGCCGAAAAGAAAAAGTTATCCTTGTTTAAAAGAACTGTTAATTAGAAAAGAAATCTATAATAGCTAATCATTTAACCAATATGAAATACATTCTCTATGCTCGCAAGTCCTCAGAAGACAAGAGCAAACAAATACTATCGTTAGAAAGCCAGGTCTCAGAAATGAAAAAACTGGCGTCTAGTTTGGGCTTGGAAATTAGTCAGATTTATACTGAATCAAAATCAGCTAAACTGCCGAATAACCGACCGCTGTTTTTAGAAATGCTTAAATTGTTAGAAAATGGAACTGGCGATTATGGGATATTGTGCTGGAAAATAGACAGGTTAAGTCGTAATCCTATAGATAGCGGGAAAATTCAGTGGCTATTACAGCAATCTAAAATTAAAGTGATTCAAACAAGCGACAAACAATATCTGCCAAGTGATAATGTCTTGCTACTAAACATTGAGGGGTCAATGGCTAACCAATATATTTTAGACTTATCTAAAAATGTTAAACGAGGATTAAGAACTAAACTGGAAAAAGGCGGTTGGCCTTGTATCGCTCCGATTGGCTATTTAAATGACGGCAAGGGTGGAATTTTAATTGATAAAGAACGAGCTCCTTATGTTAAGCAAATATTTGAGATGTATATCAGCGGTAATTATACGATTAAAGAAATTGCCGATAAAATATATGCTTACGGATTAAAGAGCCGAGGCGGGAATAAATACCATAAGTCGCAAATCTATACCCTATTAAACAATAAATTCTATTATGGAATTATGACTTCTCACGGTGAAGAATATCAAGGCAATCATGAACCGATTATCAGTAAAAGGCTATTTGAAGAGGCGCAAGAAATGGCGCATAAAAAACAGCATGTTAAAAAAAATAAATTAGACTTTATATTTCGGGGGCTAATGATATGCGCTCGTTGTGGGTGTCTATATACTGCCTCTAAAAAGAGGGGTAAGCATATCTACTATTACTGCACTAATGGCAGAAATAAATGCGAGGAGCATAAGAGCTATTTAAAAGAAACCGATGCCGTTAAAATGTTAGCTGATGTTTTTGAACGCTTAACTTTTCCCGAGGAAGTAATTAATTTAATGTATGAGGCTAGTTTAGATAAATTAAAACAGAAAGCGGAAAACGAGCAGTATCATAAAATTAAAAATGAGCTCTTGAAACGGCTCAAAATTAGAGAAGATAGACAAGCCGAATTATTTAACCTACTTTTAGATAAAGCTATCTCTAAAGACGATTTTGAGGCTAAAGGAAAGATAATAACAGACGAGCTGAACTCGCTTAATGAAGAACTAAAAACTCTAGAAAACAAAAATCAGCCACTAGCTAAAACTACTTTGGAACAAATGAAAAATCTATTTTTAGCCCAACAGGCCTTGAGAAATAAGTTTCTAAAGGCTAAACCGAATAAACAAAGAGAAATAATAAAAAATATACTTTGGAACGCCGAAGTGATGGATGGAAAAATTACTAATATTAAATTTAAAGAGCCATATTCCCTATTCGCAAAAGACCCCCAAAAAGGGAGTCTTGACTTAATGTGGGCGCACAAGGACTCGAACCCTGGACCCCTTCGGTGTAAACGAAGTGCTCTAGCCAGCTGAGCTATGCGCCCGAATAAAGATGGTGGGCGAAAGAGGATTTGAACCTCCACGGCCTTGCGGCCACAAGCCCCTCAAGCTTGCGTGTCTACCAATTTCACCATCCGCCCCTCAGATAAAGGGGCAAAAGCCCCTTTAATAATTTCGTATTAAAATGCGTTAGCGGACCACCTTTTCTTTTAAGCGTTTTTTGTAACCCCGCTTCACAAAATAAAGCTTGGCGCGGCGGACTTCCGCGATCTTCTTGATTTCAATCTTAGTAATGGTCGGCAAATTTAAAGGGAAGATTTTTTCCACACCCACACCTTCAGAAACTTTGCGGACGGTAATAGTTCCGCCTTTTTCTTTATTGTGCTTACGGGCGATAATCATACCCTCAAAATATTGAATGCGCTCTTTTTCTTCGCCTTTAGAGTTAAGCTCTTTAATTTTTTGATAAATTCTAACCGTCATCCCCGGCTTCAATTCCAGCTCAGTGGGTTTTTTCTCCTTCACGGAGTCAGTTTTTTTCTCGGACATATATATTTTGGTAAAAACCAGAAACGAGATGCTTGACACCTCGCTCAGTCTAAATTACTTAAGTCTTGTCTAATATTATAATCAAAACTAATGCTTGTCAAGGCGGGAGCGAACAAAATTATAGACTTGATTAAAGACTTCGTCTACACTTAAATTAGTAGTGTCTAAATAAAAATCATAATTTTCCCGATTATAGCCTTTTATGCCATAATATTTACGATAACGCAAATTATCGCTCTCCAAACGCTGGGCGATACTCCTCTTAACCGCTTCAACGCTATCTAGACCATTATCTTCATTTCTTTTGTTTTTTTGCTGTAAATGGGCAAAAACTCGACGGGCACCCTCATCAGCATCCACATCTAAATAAATTTTTAAGGAATGAGGAATAAAATACCAGGAGGTGCGGCCTTCAATTATAAAATTATCTTCAGTTTCACCCAATTTTTTCTGATAATCATCGACCTCCATATCTGTGGCCGGATCGCTTTCTCCTAATTTATTATACTCTGCTAAAGTCAAACCACGCCGAGCGGCCATCTCACGACGCAAACCGCCAATATAATAACGCGGCCAGCCTAATTTGTCGGCCAGCTTCATAGCAATAGTTGACTTGCCGGAACCACCGGCGCCGCTTAGAGAAATAATCATAAAAACAAAAAGCGCGAAACTGATGGAATTAATTATACGCTTCTGCCTTAATAAATTTTCATTTTACTTTTCCCAACAAAATATATTATAATAATAACATATTTGAAAGAAGGAGCAAGCCTGAAATGGGCTTTTTCTTAATTAATTCCGCGTCCGCGCGCTTTTTTATGTATTTAGAAAAACTGGAAATTCAAGGATTTAAATCATTCGCCAATAAAAATAAATTGGTATTTTCTAATAAGATAGACGCTAATGGCCATCGCGGCCTGACCGCCATCGTCGGTCCAAACGGCTCCGGAAAATCCAATATCGCTGATGCTATCCGTTGGGTACTAGGGGAACAAAGTCTTAAAACTCTACGCGGCAAAAAAAGTGAAGACGTTATTTTTTCCGGCTCTGATCAAAAAAGCCAACTCAGCATGGCCGAAGTATCTTTATATCTCAATAACGAAGACCATCAAATCGTTCCCGTTAAAAACAACGAAGAAGAAACCGACACCAGCGGACATTCTTTATCGCCGCTTAATTATGATGAAATTGTAATTACACGTCGTCTTTTCCGCAACGGCGACAGTGAATATTTATTAAATAACAACCGTGTCCGCTTAGCCGATATCCAGATACTCTTAGCTAAAGCCAATGTGGGTCAGAAGACCTACAGCGTTATCGGCCAGGGAATGGTAGAAAATTTTCTCAATACCAGCGCGGCCGAACGTAAAGATTTTTTTGACGAAGCAACTGGCGTCAAACAATTCCAAATAAAGCGCGATGCCGCCTTAAACAAATTGGAAAGCAGCTACGACAATCTATTGCAAGTAGAAATGCTACTTAACGAAATCAAACCGCGCCTTAAAATGCTCACCCGTCAAGTAGAGCGCTTAAAAAAACGCGGGCAACTAGAAACTGAATTAAATATCAGACAACACCGCTACTACTTCCAGTTGTGGCAAGATATTGATTCCAAATTAAAGCAAGCCAACTCCGGCATATTACTACTTGAAAAAGAAAAACAGGAGAAAGAAAATAACTTAGAAAAAATAAAGGCGGAGTTAAATACCCTCAAAAACAAAGATGATAGTTCCAAGATAAGTCAACTTCAAGAAAGGTTAAAAATATATCAGCGCGAACGCAGCGATATTGTTCAAAGCATCGCCCGTCTTGATGCCGAATTAGAACTTCAACTTGAATCCCAAGGACAATCCGATATTGCCTGGCTTAATGGTAAACAAAGAGAATTAAAAGAAGAGCGACGACGTTTAAGCCAAGAGATAAGCAATTTAGAAAACGAAGATATTAGCGCTAAAGAAACAAAATTACGCGCTAAAATCCAAAAATTAAACGAAGAAATAAACCGCCGTGAAAATTTTAGACGAGAATATGAACGCCAACAAGAAGAAAAAAGCCAACTATTAAAAAACTTAGCGCGCTTAGATGCCGTCTTGGAAGCAAATTTAGAAGCGCAGGGCCAATTTGACGTCGCTTGGCTTAATAATAAGCAAGAAGAGCTCAAACGAGCGCTTGATAGCCTCAAAAAAGAAATTGAATCTATTAATATTGAAGACAGTAAAAATGCCGTTACAGAATTAGAAAATAAAAAAGCCGATTTGGATAATTTAATTGCTCGTGACAATCAAGCTTTGCAAGCACTTAATAATTTTCTAAAAAATAGCAGCCAACCAGCTGCCGGACGCGCGGAAATAAATGAAAGTATTGATGAATTTTTAAAAAAATTAGACGCTATCAAAGATGAACAAAACTTAGAGAGAATAAAAATCCTGATTGAAGAAGCAAAACAGACTTTTCAAAAACAAATTCGTTCTCTGATTGACGGAGAAAATGCCGCCAAACTAGAACAGGTCAAAGCTCTTCAAGAAAATATTATAAAAAACAGCGAAGCTAGACAAATTTTAATCGCCGAAATTAACGAACTACAACTTGAACTCTCGACCAAACAAGAAAGACGGCGTTTATTAGAAAATAGCCGGGAAGCCTCTATCCGAGAAATCAAAGACATTGAAGATAAAATTGCCAAGAGCCAAATAAAATTTAACAGCGCCCAAATTGAAAAAGAAAAAGACCAAATTAACAAACGCCTTCAATCCCTGGAAACTTCCATTCAAGAAAATCTCGCGCACAGTCAAATCAACGATATTGTGACGGAAAGAGATAAACTAAACAATGAGTTAAATGAATGCCGTTTAAATATTTCCGCTAAGCGGCAAAGGCTCGATTTATATCTCGACAAACAGCGTCAGACGGACAAAGAGATCAAAGACATTGAAGATAAAATTGCCAAGAGCCAAATAAAATTTAACAGTGCCCAAATTGAAAAAGATAAAAGCGAACTAAACAAAAATCTGGCTAATCTTGACGCTAAAATTGACGCGGACCAAATCGAATTACAAAAATACAATACCGCCAAGGAAGAAGAGAAAAATAGACTATTTGCCTATCAGTCAGAAAACCAAAATCTACAAACAGAAATCAACCAGCTCAACGGACGCCTCAATAATTTAAAGATAGAATTAGCTCGCCAAGAAACCAGGCTTGAAGATTTAGAAAACAATATTGCCGATGACGGCCTAGAATTAGATTCCATCAAAAAATACAAACCCACCGACGAAGATAATTTAGCTGATGCGCGCTTACGCCAGCGCATCCAAGAATTAAAGAGCCAATTAGAAATGATTGGCGGTATAGACCCAGAAACAGAAAAAGAATTTCAAGAAACGGACGAACGCTACCGTTTCTTAGACAAGCAAACTCAAGATTTAAATACAGCTATTGAATCCCTAGAAAAAGTCATCGCTGAACTAGATATTAATATCAAGGAAAAATTTGAGCAGGAATTTAAAATAATTTCAGAAAAATTTAGTGAATATTTCAAAATATTATTTAATGGAGGCACCGCTAAAATCTTCAAGTTAGAGACAACGGAGGAAGACAAAGAAATAACGGATAAACTTGACAACAATAACACCGATGAGCGCTCACGCCGGCTTAAAAACCTACGTAAATATAACGCTATCGGTTTGGCCGGCATTGAAATTCAGGCAACGCCTCCCGGTAAAAAAATTCAAACTATTTCTATGCTCTCGGGAGGAGAGCGCGCTCTTACCGCTATTGCTCTAATTTGCGCTATTATCAGCGCTAATCCTTCTCCTTTTGTCGTTCTTGACGAAGTCGATGCTGCTTTAGATGAAGCCAACTCTGAAAGATTAGCCCAAATTCTTGATGATCTTTCATCTAAAACTCAATTTGTGATCATTACTCACAACCGAGCTTTAATGAAAAGAGCCAGTATTATCTACGGCGTAACCATGAAGGCGGACGGAGTTAGTCAACTATTAAGTATTAGGCTGGATGATATCAATGCGTTCCGTAATTAAAAATTAGATTTTAATTTTAGAAAAACCATAAAACTGCTCGCCAAGAAGCAGTTTTATTTATATAAAAACTATAACCCTTAATTTACTTTCTCCCTGATTTTCTGTTATAATAATAATAATCGCCCGCCGGTCGGTCAGGGGATAATTAAATCATAACGTTCTATGTTTAAGAAAATTATTAGCCTGTTTTTATTGGCAATTTTTATTCTTACTTCCGGATTCGGTTGTAAAACCGTAGACAAACAAACTCAAACCGCAATGCAGCCAATCACCTTAACTTATTGGCGTGTTTTTGATGACTCGGACGCTTTTCAAGAAATAATTGATAAATATAAAGCTATTCATCCCAATATTACCATTAACTACCGTAAACTACGCTACGAAGAATATGAATTAGAACTGTTAAACGCCCTAGCCGAAGATCGTGGACCAGACATCTTATCCCTACATAATACTTGGTTGAGAAAATATCAAAATAAATTAACGCCAATGCCCGCCAGTATTACCATGGCCTATCCGATAGAGCAAGGAACCGTTAAAAAAGAAGTCGTCCCGGTTTTAAAAACAGTCAAAAGCCTCAGTTTAAATGACTTAAAAAATACTTTTATTGACGTGGTATACGACGACGTTGTTCTTGACGATAATCAAATTTATGGTCTTCCCCTATCAGTCGACACCCTAGTCCTTTATTATAATCGCGACCTGCTTAATAACGCCGGCATTACCCAGGCTCCAAAATATTGGAACAAGGAATTTCAACAAAATGTCAAAAAACTAACCAAACAAGACCCGGTTCAAGGCATCACCCAAGCGGGAATCGGTTTAGGTGGCAGCACAAATATTGAACGCTATAGCGATATTCTGTCCGTATTAATGATGCAAAATGGCGCTACCATGATGGATGGCAAACAAGTCCTATTCAACACCATTCCGCCGGCGGCGCAAGATACTAAATATAATCCCGGCCTAGAAGCTCTGCGCTTTTATATAGACTTCAGCAACCCGGGGAAAGAAGTATACTCTTGGAACAGCGACCTACCTAATTCTCTTAATTTATTTATTAGCGGAAAACTGGCCATGCTGTTTGGATATTCGTATCATGCCGCCACCATTAAAGCACAAGCGCCAAAACTTAATTTTTCTATTAGCGCCCTGCCACAAATAGAAGGCAGTCCGGTAGAAGTCAACTTCGCCAACTACTGGGTAGAATCAGTATCAAAAAAGAGTAAGTATCCGAATGAGGCTTGGGATTTTATTCAATTCGCAACCAAAGAGGAACAGGTTAAATCCTATTTAACTAAAACCAAAAAACCTACCGCTTTACGCTCTTTAATTGCTTCTCAACGTGAAGACAACGACTTAAGTGTGTTTGCCTCCGAGCTCCTCACGGCTAAAAGCTGGTACCGCGGCAAAGACGCAAATGCGGCTGAAGTGGCAATAGGAGAAATGATTGATAATGCCCGTCAAAATCCTAATAAAATTTTAGACGCTATTAACACCGGCGCTGCCAAAGTGCAGCAAACGGTCAATTAAAATATGATTAAAAAAGTACTTATTGGCTTAACCCTTATTATTTCATTCTTTTTATCTCCGGCCTTACCCACCTTAGCCCAGTCAATCTCTATCGTAGACACCACTAGCACAACTACTGAAGGCGTCAATCAAGGTGACACTAAATATAGTACCGGCGATTACACCTTAGACGATATTGTGATGATTGCCGTCCGCGCTTCCCGTTGGATTTTAGGAATTGTCGGCTCTTTAGCTTTATTAATGTTTGTCTATGGCGGATTTATGTTCCTCATATCATCCGGTAGCAGTGATAAAATCAGCAAAGCCAAAGCGATTATCGTCGCCGCCGTAGTTGGCTTAATAATCGTATTTAGCAGTTATCTTATTATCCAGTTTGTTCTTAAAACTATCGGCATTAATTGGGATGGCACCAAAACAAATATTGGTTTATATTCCCAGGAAAATATTTTAGCCTAAATTAAAAATGGTAGAATTTAACTTTAAGAAATTAGCGAGCGAAGAAAGATCTGGAGAAAAACTACGAGCGGCTCGTTTGCGCCAAAATATTGACATTAAAAACGCCTCCGAAAAACTTCACATTCGAGAAGAGTATTTATTATCTCTAGAAAATGAAGAATATGACCGCTTACCCTCCGGCTTATATGGACGCCAATTTCTTAAAGAATATTGTCGCTACCTTAACCTAAATTATCAAGACATATTAAAACTTAGCCCCTTTGCGGAAGAAGCGGTTAGCCATAATCCTTTTTCTCAAAAAATATTAAGACGTCATAAATTTTTAATATTTCCTAAAATAATCAGGAATGCTTTACTTATACTCTTATTCTTAATCTGTATCTTATACCTCAGCATATATTTTTTCCGTTTAGTGAGTCCGCCCGAACTAATACTGGAATATCCAGATAAAAATCTAGTATTACAGAATCCAATTATTAACATTCAGGGAAAAAGCGAGCCGGAAACAGAAATAAAGATTAATGGCACCGGTATTATGAGCGACCAAGACGGTCATTTCAGCCAAGAAATAAAACTTAAACAAGGCTTAAACAACCTTACCATCAGCGCTAAAAAAAAATATGGCCGGGAAAGCGTTATTCAGCGCCAAATTCTGGTCGAAAACACTTATGAGCAGTCCCAATAAAACCATGCTATTTGACATAAATTTTATTTTGAATAAAATAGCAATAACCGAAGGTCAAAGGGTCGCGGAATTAGGTTGCGGAAATTTCGGCTATTTCGTTTTCCCGGTTGCCAGAATGGTCGGAGCCCGTGGCCGCGTTTTTGCTGTTGATATACTAAAAAACACCCTTGAAGATATAAAAAAACGCGCCTTGCAAGAAAATTTACAACAAATAGAAACCGTCTGGAGTAACTTAGAAATATTTAAGGGCACTAAAATAGAAAGCGCCAGTTTAGATCAAGCTCTATTAATAAATATTCTCCATCAATCAAATAAAAGAGTGGAAATACTAAGAGAAGCTGTACGGATGTTAAAAAATGGTAGCCAGCTCTTAGTTGTAGAATGGAAAAATAGCGACAGCCCTTTCGGTCCACGATCAGAACAAAGGGTGAGCAAAGAATCGCTGAAAGAAGCGGCTCCTAAATTAGGTCTTAACCTTAAAACTGAATTTGAAGCTGGCCCTTATCACTACGGATTAATATTTTATAAAGTATAAACACTATGCAAAATCTGCTTACCTGGCATTTTTGGTTCAATTTACGGCCGGAACCCCTATTGCCTATTTTCGTACAAATTTTCTTGGGATTTTTAATCCTACTACTATTAGCCTCTATTTTTACCGGCATCAAGAAAAATCGTAAAAGTTTATATAAAATATTTTGGAAAAAAGCTTATAATTTTAGTATCGGCAATTTAATCATCGGCACCACCTTCTTCTTCTTTAACTATGAACAAGCGGCTTTTCTTTCCGCTCGTTTTTGGCTCGCAATCTGGGTAATTATTATGTTATGGTGGCTCTGGCCAATTATTAAACAATACCGAATGGTGCCGACCAAGCAAAAACAGTTGGCAGAAGAACAAAAATTTAAAAAATACATTCCCTAAAGAAATCCCTCCAATATCGGAGGGATTTTTTAAATTACTAAATTTAAGCTCGGAAACAAATAAAAGCCAATTTATTGATTCCTATATTTCCATACGGTAATACTCCCCTCGGTAAATACCGGCTGATAATTTGCTCTAATAAAATTATCTACCGGATTATCAAGTTGGTGGCGAAAACGTGAAAGCGACGCCGGATAGGCCGTTACCGCACAAACAGGTTGATTTATTTCCAACTGCGCGGCCGCCTGGGCAAATTGCTCGGCAGTTTGATGTCCGGTAATTAAAATATCAAAACTAGTAGCGCTAAGCTTGCCGGTTTCCAAATAGACATTAGGTAAAAAAGGTCCAACTTGTAGATATTGCCCTGGACATTCTCGGCGGATATAGTCCAAAAAAGGATAATCTTTAGTGAAAGAAAAGTTAAAGAAGAAGGCTAAAAAATGGCTTACCGGCCAGAGCCAAAGCCAGGTTAAACCAGAAATTGCTAAAACTCGACGGCATCTTCCAGCGGGATTATTTAACTTATCCAACAAATCAGGCAACATCGGCAATAACAACACTAAAGCCATACTTAAATGATAATAATCAGGCAAAGGATAGCAGGAAATAATTAAAACACCACTTAAAATCAACAGCGCCCAGCGCCGATAATCATAAGAACGGAAGGGCCAAGCGAATAAGAGCCAGGATATAGAAGCTAAAAATAATAAATAATATGGGAGGCGATTGGCCTCAATGTAATGGAATAGGGGAAAAATTACCAAATTCTGCCATAATACAGATAAGGGCCAAAAAAATAATAACAAAACCAAGGGAGCCGCTACGCCTAACACATAAAGCGCGGCCGCTAAAAAGCGACGACGCCCAAATTGTCTTTTATTAAAAAATAATATAATCAAAAAAGAAGCCAGGGCAAACAACAAACCCTTTTGTTGCAAAGTGGCGATACTGGCTGATGCCAATAAAGCGGCCGCCAGACAATGACGACGGGTATTATTTTCTAAAAACAATAACAAGAAATAACAGGACCAAATACTAAAAACTAGATAATAAAAATTATGATTAATGATCCACCACCAAGAAGAAATTAAAATAAAAAGAAAAGGGACAAAATAATTAATCGGGTGGGAACGTAAATGTTCGGAGATTTTAAAAAGACCAAAAGCGCCAGCTAATAGTAAAATAATCGAAAAAGCTTTAGCTGACCAAAAACTTACACCTAAAATCAGCCATATCCAATATATAAGATAAAAACTTAAAGGCGGCAAAAAAGAAAAAAAATCAAAATAAAGATGACGATGATTATACAAATTCCAAGCGCCATTTAAAGTGACCCCTTCATCGCCGTTTAAAAAATGATCAGAATGAAAAAATACTGCCAAAACCGCCAGAGCAAACCAAAATAAAATTTTCCAAATATTAATTTTTTTGGCGTTCATAGATAATGCTTATATTATCTTCAAAAACCACCTGCCAATCAAGGGAAGAATCTAAATATAAGCGCAAATAATCAGGCGCTGTTAATTCTTCCTCTGAAATCTGAAAAAATAATTTTTCCCAAGAGCGCAGAGCTAAAGGGCCGACACTTTTTTTCAATAAGACCAAATCAATCTGATAAGTATTCAGTAGATTCCCGATATCTTCACTACCGCTCCTAAATCTTAAATATTCTTCTAAAATAGTGTGATGCCGATACTCTGCCTGCGGCATCCGACCATCAATAAATATCTGTCTTTCAGGATAAGCCCATAATAGATATCCTCCCCAATCATAGCTGTTGAATAAACGTTTATTTAGTAAATCCGGTCTAGCCCGCAAATACTCGACAGCCGCGCAAGGATATTTTCGTCCGCAAAAATCTTGGATACTGTTTTGAAACCAGGGAATATTAACGGCTTGATAAATAACTAAAATAAACATTAGAAAAATAGCCAACGCCCTCCAGATTAAAGAACGGCAGCGCTTGGCTAAACCAATAATCTGAGCGCTAAACTCTTGAAACGCCACACTTAAAAAAGGTAAAGATGCTAAAACAAATAGAGGAAAATGGCGTCGCGACTTAATTGCCAAAATAAAGAAAAATACGAATAAAAAAGCCTCCCACCAAGAAAATATAAACAAGTTTTTGCGCCTATCCTTTATTAACATGATCAAGGCGACGGCGGCCAAGGCTAGATAAAATATCTGGACATAAAAAAGCGGAAAAACAAACTGGCTCTGCCACTCGCGGATATAAACCATATAGGTTGTATGCGTATAAGTGCCCAAAAAAGCATACAAATCAACACCGTAAGGATTAATTAAAGTAGCTAAAACAGACAAAGTAAAAATAACCAATAATTGCTTTTTGAACTTAAGATCAAAACTATCAACTCTAAATAACTGCCAATGATTTACATGTTTAAAAAGTGGAGAGGCAAAAGCATATATACAATAAGCGCCCAACAAGGCTAGCCCTAAAAGAAAGCTGCCATGAATATTGGCCCACAACCAAAATATGGGCGGTAAATACCAAAAATAGTGCCGAGAGCGGGATGGCCCAGAAAAAATCCAAAACAAAATTGCCATACCCAACAAGCCAAACTCTTGAACCCGGATGCCTAAATGAGGCCTGCTGGCCAATAAACCTAAAAATAACCAGATAGCGCTGCCGAGTTTAAACACTATTTTGTTGCCTAAGAGATTAATATTTCGCCGCCAAACAAAAAAAGCCGTCACCAACAAGACTAAAAGGAAAACTAAGTGTAGGTTGATAAATTTACCGTGATTAAACAATAGCGCCATGCCAGCATTTAAAAGCCATTCATGATCAACCCACTTCTGCCCGGATAGAGTATAATTATAGTCATTAAAAACGGGAACTTGACCGCTTTTTAGAATATCCTGGCCGATACGCAGATGCCAACCTAAATCTACATCTGAATAAGAATAAGAGTTTGATAGAAAAAAAAGAGCAACGGCTACAAAAACCAAGAACCCTAAAATAACTATTGACAATTTATTAATTTTATTATTCATCTTTATATTTTATCATAAGAAAAATTGTTTGTCTTTCGGTATAAATTATGATAAAATAAAAACATCTAAAAATATCAACAACTAGAAGGGTGGTGAATTATGAGTAAAAAAATCTTAAAGAATTTAGTGGTGTTTGCGATGTTGTCATTATTGGCTCTACCGATAGTTACAATGGCGCAAAACATTGATGTCGGCATAAACGAAATCGAAGAAGGTTTTGGTGATAACGGTTTGGGTAATACCGATCCGAGAACCACCATCGCTAGATTGATTAACGTCGCTATGCTTTTCTTAGGCATCATCGCTGTCGTCATCATCTTAATGGGTGGCTTTAAATGGATGACCGCTGGCGGCAACGAAGACAAGGTTAGTGAAGCTCAAAAATTAATGGGCGCCGGTGTTATTGGTTTGGTTATCGTCTTAGCCGCTTGGGGTATCGCCAGCTTCATTTTAGGACGCTTAATTTCTGCTACTACTTAGTAATTTCTAGTTAGTAATTTCTAGAATCGATTTTGGAAAAGGCCCTCTTTAATAAGGGGGCCACCGCTCTAAACGACAAATCATTGGCGTTTAGAGCAGTGAAACAAAAAATAAATAAATCTATGTCACGCGCTCAAATAACAAAAAGCGTATTTTCATTCTTGATAACCAGCCTTATAATTGCCGGTTTTTTTAGTGTCTTGCCGGTTTCAGCTGATGACTATGGATTAAGCCAAAGCGCTAATGTAGTTGACGCTTACAAAACCCAAGCGGCTAATCCAGATAACAATTTTCTCAGTACCCGCCTTGGTTCTATTATCGGACTAGTCTTGTCTTTTGTCGGCGTAATTTTTCTAATCCTGATGATTTTTGCCGGTCTATCCTGGATGACAGCTTCCGGTAATCAAGAAAAAGTCAACAAAGCTAAAGATTTAATGATTAATGCTGTGATTGGTTTAGTAATTGTTATGGCTGCTTATGCTATTACCGCCTTTGTCGGCGATAAGCTCACTTAATATGCGGGCAAAACGCTTAATTTCCTTAATTTTTATCTTTATTCTGTCTTTAGGCGTCTTTAATTTAGCTCTAGCCCAAAACGGAAGTTATGATTTTTCCCAAAATAGCGGCTTAAGTAATACTGGCAATAAGGCTGGCTACAAAACTACTGACACAACAATAAACGATTATATTGCGCAAATCATTACTGTTATTTTATCCTTAGTGGGCGTTGTATTTTTAGGCCTGGCTATTTATGCCGGCATTATTTGGATGACTGCTAGCGGCAACGAAGAAAAGGTCAGCAAGGCTAAAGAAATGCTTACCGAATCAATCATCGGCATTATTATTGTCCTCGCCGCTTATGCTATCAGTTATTTTATTTTAAAAGCGACAAGCGGCTCCTTAATTCAATAAAAACATGTCTGCCAGACACAAAATCAATATCATTATAATTGCTCTAACTTTGTTTATTTTCACTGGGGCATTATCGGTCGCGGCCCAGGAACAAACTAACGCTAATTTAAAAACTGCTTTTGACACGAGCAGCAGCAGCGCTTTAGGAATTGTTTCCGGCGCTGGCGGCGCTGGTTATAACAATAATGTTGTTTTAGAAACAGTTGTCGGCAGAATAATAACTGGATTATTTTCCTTACTTGGTGTTATTTTTATTATTTTCATTATTTACGGCGGCTATCTCTATTTGACTGCCAGCGGCAACGAAGAGCAGACTAAAAAAGCTACATCAATTATTACCCAAAATATTGTCGGTCTGGTGATTATTTTAGGAGCTTACGCCTTAACTTATTTCATCATCAAATTCTTTATTTAAAGCCTGTATGAAGTTAAAATCTTTAAAACCAATCTTCACCCTATTACTGCTCACCGCCATTATGATTCTGCCCTATTTCGTATTTGCCCAAAGCACCAGCACTGGTTCCGTTAATACCGGCTCATCAGGTAATCCTTTAACAATCCTGGAAAATATCGCTTCCGGAGAAAATGGTCCCTATACTAAAGCCGATGAAAACTCGCTTCTCACTATTATTGGTCTAATTATTAATGGTGCCCTTGGCTTGCTGGGCGTTATTTTTATAGCCCTTGTGATCTTGGCTGGTTATAACTGGATGACTGCCGCCGGTAATGAAGAGGCGGTTAAAAAAGCGCAAAACACCATTCAACACGCCCTCATCGGCCTGATTATTGTCCTTAGTTCCTGGGCAATTTGGAATTTCATTTTAGTGAATATTATTGAGAGATTATAAATATGAAAAATATTAAAATAAGATTAATAATCGCAGTCTTAGCTATTATTCTGCCAATGTCGGTTGTATCAGCGCGAACAACCACCGCTAAGAGCCTGGTCGAAACTATTGATGAACCAACTCAAAAAATGTTAGGAGAAACCGGATTAAATGATTTTACTTTAGTTCAAATTATCGTCGCAATCATTCAAATCGCTTTAAGCCTGCTGGGCATAATCTTCTTAATTATTATTGTCTTTGCCGGCTACAGCTGGATGACTGCCGCCGGTAATGAAGAGGCGGTTAAAAAAGCGCAAGACATGATTAAGCGGGCAATTATCGGCTTAGTAATTGTCTTAATGGCCTACGCCATCACTTATTTTATCTTTAACCAATTGCCCTTTAGTGGCGGCGGGGGAATAGGAACGGGTAATAACAGTATTCCTGGTGGTGGAGCAACTCCATAAATAAAAAATGTAAAAGAAAAAGGCTAGTCTAGGAAAGACTGGCCTTTTATAAAAGATCAATGGTTTAAAGTTATATTTTTGGCCATTGGTTTTCTAACCTCTGACTCCTGCCACACCGCCCAATGGAGCTCTTCACCAAAAACATCATGAGTATCTGCTGTAACATGAAACTCATAATGAGCTACTATAACTCCATAAGCCTTAACATCACAAGCATATTCTCCTGGCAGAAAATAGTTACTTGCCGATGTTCCTGGTTCAAGAACAAAAGATTTTAATTCTGCTTTGCTGTTTTTTTCGTAAATAACGAAATTATAGACCGTATGGCTTGAGCGATTTATAACCCTACCAAAAAAACCATTAATAGGGTCAGCAATAACGGGAGCGGCCTCTTTTTTTGAAACAGACATTGCCTGCAATTTTTCTTGAAAAGCAGCTTTGTTTGTTTCCATCTTTATAATATTGCCGCGATGACGGCGTTTAGCTTCACGTGAGCTCATCTCTTGAGGCGGTATCTGATTAACTGCCTCGTCAAGCTGATTGTTAATCAGGTCGGTCTGATAATCATTCAGCTTCTGAAGACGAAATTTAATTTCATTGATTCTTCTGGAACAATAAGCAAAAGAAGCAGTATCAACCAACAATTGTTGACGCATAGCCGCCAGCTTTCGACCAAGCTTGTGACTTTGATCGCTATAAGCGGCTTTTTGTTTAATGGACATTTCGCCGCTTGCCAAAGCTTGGTCAATCTCCTTTTTACGAGAGTAGGTGGGCAGTGTGTCAATCGCGACATAAGTCGCAATTGAGATTTCAAGTTCGGCCAGCTCTTTTTCAAGAGCGGCTTTTTCAGTTGCCACTTTTTCCAGAGCCTTACGCTGCTGGCGGGTTTGGGCGTTAATACCAATAGTTACAGCCATAAAAATGGCCAAAAATAGAAAAAATTTCTGTGTTTTCATGATGGATATTTTTTGTTGTTAATGTTAATGTACAATTTATTATATTCTTCGCTAAAATTTTACAATCTTAGCTTAGAACTTATTAGTATAGCACTTTTTTAAATATATGTCAATAACTTATCCCCAGTCTACACCTTGACTTAACAATTAAGCTATGATATAAAGATAAGTCGCAAAAATCCCTGCTTGTCATATTTAATACTGTAGGGATTTTTTGTTTGAGAAAATAACCTTACGCTAATATGAAAAAATTCAAAATCAGCGAGGACTTAGTGCCTCTTAGTAGACGCCAAAGAACCGCTCTCACTCTGATTATTGCTTGTATTTTCCAATTTGTTCTCTTCTTTACACCCGTCTTAGCGGCTGAAGCCGTGACCTTAGCTCAAGGAGATATAAAAATGGATACTACCAGCAAGAGCGAAGCCGACCCAATAGTAGCTGATTTAATTAAAAATGCAAATATTACCGTTGATACGGAAAATGTTGAAGTTGCCACTGATAAATTAGAAACAAACACTCCGGCAATTAAAGTGATTAGGACCAGCACCCATACTATCACTGCCTATAACTCTGACCCCGCCCAGACTGACAACACCCCCTGTATTACCGCCAATGGTTTTAATGTCTGCAAACATGGCGAAGAGGACACGATTGCCGCTAACTTCCTTCAATTCGGTACTAAAGTCAGAATCCCCGAATTATATGGCGACCGCATCTTTGTGGTGCGCGACCGCATGAACAAGCGCTATAGCGATCGTATTGATATCTGGATGAAAGAAAAAACTGACGCCCGCCAATTCGGCGTCAAAGTCGCCAAAATAGAAGTGGTGGAATTCATTGATTGATAATTTTCAAGATTACAAAAACACCCACTGCGGAATTACCGTAGCGGGTGTTTTGTTTAAAGCACTTTAATTAAAAAAGAAAGGAGAGAAAACCGCGGCGACGCAAAGATTTTTCCTTACTAGCTAAATTCATGGTTGTTGGTATTACCGTATCCGGAATCAAAGAAATGCTATCAATGCCGGCAGCCATTAAAAATTCGGCAAAATCAGGAAAATCGCTTGGACCCTGACCGCAAATACCAACTTTGCGCTTGCGCTTCTTAGCCACGGCAATTAAATTCTTAATCATCGTCTTAACCGCCTCATTCTTTTCATTGGAAACGCCTTTAATTTTTAAACTGCCGCCGGAATCACGATCAATCCCTAATAACAATTGAGTTAAATCATTGGAACCGATAGAAAAGCCGTCAAAAATGTCACAGAACTTATCGGCTAAAATAATATTACTCGGAATTTCCGCCATCACATAGATCTGCAAACCGTTAACGCCGCGCTTTAAGCCGTTCTTAGCCATGATTTCCTGCACCTTTTTACCTTCTTCCACGGTTCGGCAGAAAGGCACCATTAACTTCAAATTAGTTAGGCCGTAATCGTCGCGAACGCGCTTTATCGCCTTACATTCCAAATTAAAAGCCGGTACGAACTGCTTAGCATAATAGCGGCTAGCGCCGCGCCAACCAATCATCGGATTAGACTCCACCGGTTCAAATTCGCGACCGCCGATTAAATTAGCATATTCATTGGTTTTAAAATCAGACAAACGCACGATTACCTCTTTAGGATAGAAAGCGGCGGCAATAATGGCTATGCCTTGAGCCAGACGATCAACAAAATATTGAGATTTATCCTCATATCCAGCAGTTAGTTGTTTAATTTTCTTTTGAGCTTCCTTGTCTTGAAGATGAGGATAATTAATTAGGGCTAAAGGATGAATCTTGATATAATTATTAATGATAAATTCCAAACGGGCTAAACCAACGCCGTCATTAGGCACGAAAGATTGAGCAAAAGCCAATTCTGGCTCGCCAATATTCATCATTATTTTCGTCTTGGGGCGCTTTAAATTTTTAATATCAGTGCTTAAAACTTTAAACGGCAATTTGCCGGCATAAACAAAACCCTCTTCACCCTCGGCACAGCTGACAGTTACGCTTTGTCCGCTATTTAAGACTTTAGAACCATTATTAGTACCAACCACACAAGGAATACCGAGTTCACGGGAAACAATGGCTGCATGACAAGTACGACCCCCCTTATCAGTGACAATAGCGGAAGCGATTTTCATAATCGGTTCCCAATCAGGATCGGTCATATCAGTCACCAAAACTTCTCCCGGCTTAAAGCTGTGAATCTGCTTCACGTCCATAATTCGCCTGGTCTTACCGGCACCAATCTTATTGCCGACACTCTGACCTTTTACCAAAACCGTCCCTTTCTTTTGTAAACGATACTCTTCAATAACACTAAGACTACGAAGGCTTTGCACCGTTTCTGGACGAGCCTGAATTATATAAAGACTTTGATCGCGACCGTCAATCGCCCATTCAATATCCATCGCCCGGCCGTAATGTTCCTCTATTTCTATCCCCCATTTTGCCAATTTTTTGACCTGAGCGTCGCTTATAGACGGTTTCAGACGATCAGAAGCACTAACGGCAATATTTTTTACCGGCGATTTACCGCCTTTATTATAAATCATCTTTACCGTCTTCTTGCCGATAGAACGGGAGATAATCGCCAAAGTTGGTTTAAAGACATAAAATTCATCCGGATTTACCCGCCCCTGGACGATATTTTCCCCTAAGCCATAAATGGAATTAATTAAGACAGTATTACGGAAACCGGATTCAGTGTCAATGGTAAACATAACGCCGGAGGCACCTAAATCGGAGCGAATCATCTTCTGTACGCCGACCGATAGAGCGATGGAAAAATGATCAAAGCCTTTGTCGGCCCGATAGGAAATGGCGCGATCGGTGAATAAAGAAGCAATACATTTCTTTACGGCCAATAATAATTCCTTCTCTCCTACAATATTTAAAAAAGTCTCCTGTTGACCAGCAAAAGAAGCGTCTGGTAAATCTTCGGCGGTCGCACTGGAACGAACGGCCACATTCAAAGCCTTGCTTTTATTTTCAGCAGACAAGCGCTTATAAGCATCAGCAATTTCTTTTTTAAAATCAGCCGGCAATTGAACGGATAAAATTGCCTCACGCACCGCTTTGCCGTGTGCCATCAAATTACGCGTGTCTTTTGTGTCAAGGTCTTTTAAAATTTCTTTTATTTTCTTTTTTAATCCGGTACTTTCTAAAAAATAATGATAAGCATCGGCGGTAGTGGCAAAACCATTGGGCACTTTAATACCCTTATCTTTAAGATTGCGGTACATTTCACCCAAAGAGGCGTTTTTCCCTCCGACCGAAGGTACGTCCTTAATGGATAACTCTTCAAAAAAACGAACAAAAACAGGCTTAATCATAAATATTATTTTAAAATTTAATTTTCCCCAAAATTATATTTCTATTATAGCACATTCTTTACTTTCTTATAATAATACCATAAGATAATAATGAAAGCGGGCGGGTGTGGCGGAATTGGTAGACGCACTTGGTTTAGGACCAAGCGGGGCAACCCTTGAGAGTTCGAGTCTCTCCGCCCGCACCTATTCAAATGTTTTACTTTCTCCACTCATTTTTACCTAATTCCATTCTTTTTAGTTTTGGGCCGCTTACCGTTCATTGGTATGGTCTATTTTTAGTTTTAGGGATGGCGGCCGGCATAACAGTCGCTTGGAAATTAAGCTCATTTTATGGAATAGAAAAAGAGAAAATATTGGATTTAGCGATTTGGCTAATAGTCAGCGGTTTACTGGGAGCGAGAATTTATGAGTTATTTCTAGAATTTCCATATTATTATCAAAATCCCACTGCCGCCTTTAAGTTTTGGGAGGGAGGACTAGCAATTCATGGCGCCATTATAGGTGGAGCCATTACCCTTTTCCTATTTGCTAAACGTTACCACTTATCAGCAGCTCGCCTTGGCGCTTTAAGTGTTACCGGCCTGTCCTTGGGACAAGCTCTTGGCCGTTGGGGCAACTGGTTTAATCAAGAACTTTTTGGATTACCCACTAATTTACCATGGGGGATACCAATCGCCGAGATAAACCGCCCCTTGCAATATATTAATGAAACTTTCTTCCAACCAACATTTTTGTATGAAAGCCTAGGGTGCCTTCTGATTTTTACATTCTTATTATTTTTAAATTATAAATGGAAAAACAAAATAGATGACAAAAAAGCGATTATTATAATTATTTTTTATCTAATCGCTTATTCCCTTCTAAGATTTAGCTTGGAATTTATTAAAGTGGATATTACGCCAATGCTTTGGGGCTGGCGTTGGCCGCAAATAATGAGTTTAATAATTATTACCACCAGTCTAATTTATCTTTTTATAAACTACCACCCCTTTAAGCATAAAACTAAAAATTAATATGTTGTTAAAAATATTTAATCGGGTTAATAAAAGAAAAAATCTTGTTCTCTTGTATCTCTTGGGGCTAATTCTCGCGATTGCCAATGCTTTACCCGCCTACATTCAGTCTAATTTTTTGGGACAAATTTTTTCGCTATCATGGGTAAGTATATTTTTTGCCAGCGCTAATTTAATTACAGTCTTTGCCATCATCTTCTTTCCTAAACTCATAAAAAAAATAGGTAATATTGCTTCTACGGAAATAATCTTATTTCTTTTTATTTTTTCTCTTCTGGGAATGAGCTTGGCTAACCATGCAATTGTTATTTTTATTGCTTTTATTCTTCTCAGTGTTACCAGCAATCTGATTTGGATTAATATGGATATATTGGTGGAAAGTTTTTCCGATGATACCTCCACCGGTCTAACCAGGACCATCTATTTTACCGCCATTAACCTCGGCTGGATTATTGCCCCGTCTCTATCAAGTTATTTAATAGAAATAGGAGATTACTATTGGGTATTTATTGCGGCAGCTATTTGTCTGGTGCCATTTATGGCTATTTTAATAAAGAATCGTCATCGTTTACGCGACCGAGGTCGCTACCGCACACACCCCATTCTTCCTACAATGAAAAAGTTATGGAAAAAGCCTAATCTCCGTAGCATCTTCTTTATTGCTTTATTGCTCAATCTTTTCTTCAGCAGCGCGGTGGTCTATATCCCCGTTTATCTACATCAAAATCTTGGTTTTGATTGGTCGGTTTTAGGTATAATGTTTTCTATAATGCTAGTTCCATTCATAATTTTTGAAATTCCCGCTGGTTGGCTGGCTGATAAATACTGGGGAGAGAAAGAAATAATGGGTACCGGTTTGGCTATAATTATTATCGCTTTATTTTTATTTTTTGCAGTTAGAGAAGCTGACCCCTGGTTATGGGGCGGCCTCTTATTTTTTAGTCGTGTCGGCGCTTCTTTAGTAGAAGCGATGCGTGAATCCTATTTTTTCAAAATTGTTAGCGCTAAAGATGTCCAGTATATTAATTTCTTCCGCACCACCGCCCCCTTGGGATATCTACTGGGCACAATATTGGCCATAATAATAATATATTTCTACCCCTTACAATACTTATTTTTATTTATTGCCCTAATTATGACCTCTGGTTTTTTATTCCTACACACAATAAAAGACAGTAAATAAAAAAGTTGACGAATACTGATAAGTTTTCTATTATAGTCTCACCTTAGCTGCGGGTATCATATAATGGTTATTATGTCAGCCTTCCAAGCTGAAAATGGCGGTTCGATTCCGCTTACCCGCTCATAAAAATCCCCAATATTGGGGATTTTTAATATTTACCAAAATCATAATCAACTATCTTCTTTCTAATAGGACCACGTATTAAAAAATATAGACCGCCCTTAAACCACTTCCATAGCACTGAGCTTACCCCCTCTTTTTCCAATCTCCTGACAGAAAAATATAAATAAGCAGATTTTAACATGCGATAGCGCCCGTGCTTAGACAAGCGTTTGATATAGTCATAATCTTCACCAATAAAAATGCTTTCGTCAAAACCATTTTGATAATCATGCGCTTTCTTGTCTACCATAATGCCAACACCGACCGAAGCTGGAAAAAAAAATTGACCAATAAAACAGATAAAATGATAAAAAAATTCAAACAAACGATAAATATGTCGGGGAGAATTAAAAATTAAATAAAAACCGGCGACGCTTAAATGACGACTTTTAAATTCGTTGTATATCGCCGGCAAAAAATTATCGGGAACCATCGTGTCAGCATCCAAAAAAAGAATAACATCACCCCTAGCAACCGCTGCCCCACGATTGCGTTGCCTAGCCGGCGAACGTTTTTCATCTTGAATAAAAACACAAGAAGCTGATAGCGCCGCCTCTTTAGTGCCATCATTAGACATGCCGTCAGAAACAATAATTTCATAATCAGAAAAATTTTGCTTCTTTAAAGAAGCAATTAGCCGCGGTAAATATTTTTCTTCATTTAAAGTGGGGATAACTATAGAAAGCATATTAAAATAAAGTACGGGCTAAATCCCAAAAACTTTTATCCCCATGTTTATACTGCCAATACCACCACTCAACTCCCCATAAATAAGCTTGCTTAAACTTGGTATCAAGCGCATATTGCAAATTAGCTTTAAATTGATCGAGACTAAAAGAGTAATCGGCCTCAGTTTTAGATAAATATATAATTTTACCCTGTGGTACCCACGGTTCCGCCTGAAGTTCGACAATCAATCTTTTATCAGTAGGAATATTTACTAACCAAGCTTTAAATCTATAGAACCAAGCAGGGATAGGATAACGCATATAGCCAATAACCTTATTCCAAATTACTCTATACATTGTCGTACCAAAAACATCTCCATATTTAGCCTCTTTCCTCCACATATTTAATTCTCCAGGCCCGGAAACCATGATCGGGCGTTTATCTAAAGATTTAACCAAAGCCACCTCCTTAGCAAAAAAAGCTTCATCACTAGGCGGACAAATACCAAAAGTATTTAAAAATGGCTCATTCTCAACTTGCCAATATAAAATTGAAGGATTGTCTTGATAGCGCCTTACCGTCTTTTCTAACATTAATAAAGCTCTTTCCTGAACATGAGCAAGATCTTCCTGATTTGTCCACTCTGGAGCATGGCACTCTGGCCAACGAGGCAAACGCCAACCAATATTGATAATAAACCTAACATTACGCTTAGACCCCTCGCTAATCATAAAATCATAATCACTGTAATTAAAATTACCTTTTTCCGATTCAATTTCATCCCAATATATAGGCAGACGGATATTTTTTACTTGTAAATCGTCTAAGATGGCAAAATATAACTCGCGCCAATTTAGGCCAATCTCCGTAGCATATTTTTTTGAAAAAGTAACACCAAAGAACTCTGGATTAGACTTAATTTCAATATCCTGTTCTTTTTGAAAAATTTTTATAAATAAAACAGTTGTCACTAAAAATACAATAATTATTAGATAAACTATCTTTCTTTTAATTTTCATAAAGATAAAAAATAAAGACCAATACTTATAATAAAAATAGCCAATCCCTTCTGAAACAAAACCCTCTTAGAAATATCTTCTTTTAAGGCTTTTGGATAAAAAAATGAAATAATCGCTCCTAAAAATATAATCCAAGCATATTGCACCCCCTGCAGAGAATTAACGATGGCTACCGGGCCGAGATAAACTGCATAGTTTTGTAAAACAAAACCAATGGCTCCTAATACTTGATTACCAAAAATTAAACCTTGATTGCGCTTACGCTTGGGCTGGCGCGTAAAAATAGCTTTTATTTCCCGGCGCGCTCGAGGAGAAAACAAAATTAAACTAGCCGCCAATAAGGCACCAAGCCTAGTCCATAAAAAAGCGCTAAAAAAATCTTGTGAGGCATAAGCAAATTTACTGCCAACAAAAAATAGGGCGTAAAAAAGACCGGATAATAAAGCTAAAAATACGCTTAATAAAGTGGCGCTGTGTTTTAAATTTAAAGATGTAAAAACTTTTTCCCAAAAATTCTGACGTTTTTCCGGCAAAAAAACCATCACCAATAATCCTAATAAAAGCAAAGAAATAGCTATCAATTGATTAGTGCTGAACTTATCACCAAGGAGGAAAAAAGATAAAGGCAGAGAAAAAATAGGCGTAGAGCCGCCGACAATTACCAGAGAACGAGAAGCTTCACCTCTTCTTAGAGATGCGTACAAAAACAATAAAGCTAAAGCAAATAATAATCCTAAAAATAAATTAAACCAGAAAAAAAATGTTCCCGGCCAAGACAAAAACCAAGGAGCGACTAAAAAAATAAGCGACCCCATCGCACAGGCAATAAAAGTATAAGCCCTAGCACTACCAACAACTTTTTCTACTAAAAATTTATCAACTAAATTTGTGATTGCCAACAAAAAATAAGCTGATAAAGCTACAAAAAACCAAGTCATAAATTAAAAATTAGAAAATATTTCTTTTTCTATATTTTTTACCCCTTGATGACCGGCGTGAAGATAAGCATTCAATGAGGCTCTGGCTAAGCGCCCATCATCCAACCAGTCAAAAAGCCATTCATTAACAAACTCTGGATTAATCTCGTCAAAAGCGGCGCCAATAGATAAAAGCCATTCGCGATTGAATTTTTCCTGAGCGCCAACCGGTTCCGACATAATTATCGGCAAACCTAAGCCGGTATAAAAACTTAATTCTGAGGGCTTAGTCCATAAAATATCAGTTTTGCGTAAGCAAAGATTAAATAAACGAAAATATTCCATTTTTTGTGGATGATAAATTATGCGGACATTATCATTATCGTTTAATCCCAAATTTAAAACAGCTTTTTTAAAATATTCATTAACATCAGCCCGACTACCAGCCACTAAATTAAATTTTATTTTTCCTGATTTTATTGATGCTTCCAAGCGTCGTAGAATTAAAGCCCCTATTTCTCGTTGCGCGCCAGCACCGCCGACGGCAAAGGTTAATTCTAACGGCCTATAAGCGGGCTGAATTTCTGGAAACAAAGAGGTTAGTAAACTTTTATATTTATAACAAAAAACTCCACGCGGATCTAGGCCACCCAATCTGATAGCCATATCATTTTTTAAAAGCGAATCATCCGGACCAAGATTATCAATAGGTAAGGGAAATCCGGTTATTCTTATTTTGTTAGAAGAAACGCCATATTCCTTCAATCTTTCGCCAACTCGTTCATTCGGACATAAATAAATTATTCGACTAGACTGGGGATTAATCGGCGCCCATGCCCTAGAAATATCAGCATCGCAAACAACACAATATATCAGACCTTGATAATTATAATATTCAGCACAATAAGCCGCCACAAAAAATGTGGTGACCAAAGGTAAAACTTCTTTATTTAGAGATTCAATCAATTTTTTACCCACACCCTTTTTAACAGCTTGAAAGAATAGCTTTTGTTGTAAAGTCGACTTAGATAAATCTCGGCGAGGATAAAAAGCATCAATCTTTTGAAAATAATCCATAGTGCGAAACACTAATTCTCCTAAGACAGGGACTCGTTTGAAATAAGATATTTTCTCGTATGATTTTTGACTGTTAAGCCAATAAGATTTTTCCCAATTATCAATTTCCGGATAATCATTAAGATTAATGATCCCGTTTCGACTTAACGATAATAAAGGATAAGCTGCTCGTTGGTGGCCATAACCCATATCGGCTGCCACTAAATAAATTTTTTTATTATCCATAAACACAGTTGATTAAAATTATAATTACATTATACATTATACTATAAAAAAATCGCCCCTGAAAGGGCGATTTTAGTTATTTAGTTATTTTGAAGTTGTAATTAGGGACGCGCCCGCCCCTTGAATATACTGATAGGCATAAAGAGCGGCTGAAGTAGCCTGACCCATAGCAATAGTAATCTGTTTAAAATCACTGGCAACAACATCACCAGCGGCAAATAAGCCGGGGGTGCGGGTGGCATATTTATTATCTACTAATATTTGTAAATTCTCATCACGATCAACTAAATCCGCCACTAAATTAGTACTGGCGATACGGCCGATTTCAATAAAAACGCCATCTAAAGACAAAGAAATGTCTTGACCAGAATCATTTTGATAAACCAAAGACTCAACCTTATCTCCGCCTTTAATCTCACGAGTTTGAGCGCCAGTAATAATTTCAATATTATCACGATTTTTCACTTCATCAACCAAAGAATCAAAGGCCTTAAAAGTAGCGCCTCGGGTAATTAGATACACCTTAGCGGCAATTTTAGAAAGCACTTCAGCCGCATCAAAAGCAGAATTACCACTACCGATTACCGCCACTGTTTTGCCTTTATAAAGAGGACCGTCACAATTAGCGCAATAAGAAACGCCCTTACCGTTAAATTCAACCTCTCCGGGCACAGCCAAACGACGGGGTGACAAACCCATAGCAATAATTACGGTTTTAGCTTCATATTTATCACGGTTTGTAAAAAGGAGAAAACTGCCATCAGTTTGTTTTTCTACCCGCTTTACCTCAGCATTCTTTATTTCTACTCCAGAAGCTAAAGCGTGCTCATTAAATCTAGAAATTAATTCAAAACTATTAATACTAGTAAAACCGGGATAGTTTTCAATTTTACCTGCCCAAATAATTTGCCCCCCAGGCTCTTTTCCTAAAATTAAAGTCTTCATTTCTCTTCTGGCGGCATAAATACCAGCGGTAATACCAGCTGGACCCTGGCCAATAATAATAGTGTCGTACATAAATTATTTAATTAATAATAAATAATACTATATATTATACAATGACTAATAATAAAAGGCAAAACTAAATATTTTGGCTAATTTTTAATAAATTATTTAAATATCTGTTTTTATGGCTAATATTAAATAATTTAAATTGTTCTACAAAGAACATATTAAATATTTATAAAACTTTTTTATTTTAAAAGATAAAAATTTAACAATGTTCTACAAAGAACATATTATTTTTATACTACAAAAATAACAACAAAAAACTCAAACCAAAATATATCTATAAATAAGACAAACTAATATATTGAATAAATATGATCGTAACAAATGTGCCAAGCTCTAGTTACTAATCCTTTCCACTTGGCAATTGCCTTAAATGTTCGCCCCATTTCTACTTTAATAAACATAGTTAGACAAAATTGCTCCAAATATTCGCAACTTCATCTAACAACGAATATGTGGTTCGAAAACTAAAATTATTCTTTTTATTCTTAACCAACAAAACTTATGAAAAAAGCATTATTACTGCCAGTTATTTTCTTATTCGCTATTACATTGTCTGGTTGTGGAAAACCAAGCTCAGCGACTACATGGCAGGGCTCAT
>MWDX01000030.1 GCA_002070735.1 Parcubacteria group bacterium ADurb.Bin115 | reverse complement strand
TACCAACCCTTTGGTAGCCAAACCTCTGATGCCGGTAACCGCTAAAGCTCTTCCCACTGCGCCGGTCCTTGATGAAATATAGCCCAAACCCTCTTTAACTTTTGCTTTTTTGGCAAGACCCATTCCCAAGTCTTTACTAATACCTAAAGCCCCCTTGCCAATAAAGCCAGTCGTTGTCGCCCCCATCTTACTTAATTTATTCATCCCCTTGCCGGCAATTGAACCGGCGGCGCCACCTATTTCTTGAGAAATCTTCAAACCACCAACCAACATCCCAATACCAATAACAAATTTAATCAAAGCGTCAGGAGTAGACGCCTCAGTAATCGCTACTGGCGAACCCATCTTCTCCTTAGAGTTGGTCGGCGCCCCGACTGCAGCTATTTCCTCATTAACAGAATTATCCTTAGCAGTTCGCACAATATCTAATTCATTGCCGTTTTGTAAAGCCGCAAAAGACAACCAGATAAAAAAAGCCAAAACCGGACCGACAATCAAGTTCTGGGTAAAATCTTTCCACCACTTGGAAGAATATTGAGCACCACCGGGAAAAGCGGCCAACAAGTAAGCTAAAGGAGATAAAACAACATAAATCCAAATCATTACTAAGCGCATGACCAACATCATCATCATCGTCGCAATCACCACTACAGCGACAATCATGTAAATAAGCCCGAGGACATAAGCGCCAACGATAGCCCAGAATCCAAGATCATCCGTATTCTTCGCCATGGTAACTATATCCCTGATGCCAAGCATATCAATGAAATTACCACCGGCGATATCCTTAAATGCATTAACAAAGGTGAGCATCACAATCTGAGCGACATCAATTAATAAGCCGCAGATAGTCTTGGAAAAATTAATGAGCACGGCCATCAAAATTAACTTCGGCAACCATTTTTTATAACTATAATTTTCCAAATGCAAAATTGTTGAAAAAGCGATTACTAATAAAATCACAACAAAAAACATGTTGGACAAGTCGCGAACAATCGCCCAACCTTCAAACACGGCCGGGGAACCAATAAAATTCTGATAGCTGGCAATTAAAAGCAAGCCTTTAATAACCAGAATCAAAACCAAGCCAAGCGCGCTAATAAACAGGCCGATAAGCCAACCGACGATGCTACCCAAGGTATCGCTCCAATTGGCGTATACTGGCAAAGCTACAGAGAAAAAAACGATTGAGAGCAAAAAAACCGACCAAAATCTGCGTTTAAGATAAAATCGCACGGGCAAGCGCATATAGTTAAGATGTAAAAATTGATTTGATAATTTCCCAAACTGACTTTAAACCTTCCCAAGCCGCTTCAGCGGGGTGGGAAAGATAATAACCTATCAAAGCAAGGGGTAGGATGACCAAAAAAATTGCCACCAAACAACCAATGGAAACAGAAAAAAAACAACAATTTTCCCAGGGGGCAAAATTACTACCAATTTCATCACGCTGTTTCTCGGTAAGAGCGGGACTATCCATCCACTCCGAACCTAGTTTCACATACTTTCGCTTATTACCCAACTTACTCTGAAACCAATGATAAACTATATAAAAATAACTCAAGCCAAAACTGGTAACAAGATTAAAAATGTTCTGTTTTAAGATTTGGCTGTGGCGAAAACTGATGCTTTTGCGCTCTTCGTTCTTCTTGGCATCTTCACTGGCTTGATCCTTTCTAGCGGCCATGACTTGAGAACGCAGGCTTTGACCGGTTTCCTCCTGGCCGCCTCCTTCTCTTTGTTGTTCACGCAAAGCCCCCGCCCGGTCAGAACTTGAATTTTCTTGATCAGGCTGATTCTTAGTATTTTGAGCGGCTAAAAGCTGTTCGTCTGTAGACATAAAAAACAGAAAAAATTAAGGCTTATCTTAAGCTTATTATACCGCAAAACAAAAATTTTTAAAAACTAAGCGATATAATCATTTTACAATAAAAATGCGAAAAAAGAAAGGGTGAAAATTAATCATTCAAATATTATTTAAACTTTACTTTTCTTGATTTTTAAGGTAATTTTAGAATATCATGCTAAAATAACAACATTATGGAAAAAATGCGTTCAATAAGCGCAAGACTGTTTCCGGAAAAATTACCCAGTCCGGAAGAATTAGAAAAACGTTATCCCCCAAGACTGCTGCCAGCAGGAGCTTTGGTAACGAGAGTCGCGCCTAGCCCCACCGGTTTCGTTCATATCGGCGGTCTTTATGCTTCCCTTATTTCTGAACGTCTTGCCCACCAGAGCCAGGGTATTTTTATCTTACGCATTGAAGATACTGATAAGAAAAGAGAGGTGGTCGGCGCCGCTAATTTATTTGCGGCCGCTTTAGCTAAATATAACATAAAGGTTGACGAGGGGCCGGATGAAAATGGTTTAGAAAAAGGAAACTATGGACCATATAAACAAAGCGCCCGCGCCGCCATCTACCAAAGCTATATTAAAAATTTACTAAACCAAGGTCTAGCCTATCCCTGCTTTGCTACCCCGGAAGAATTGGAAGAGTTGCGCGGTCAACAAGAAGCAAGGGGCGAGCGTTTCGGCTACTATGGTCATTTTGCCATCTGGCGCGAGAGGAGTCCGGAAGAAGTTTCGGCCGCTTTAGATAAAGGCTTAAAACCGGTGATTAGATTAAAATCTCCCGGGAATTTTCATAACAAAATAATAGTTAATGACCTGCTAATCGGCCGTCGGGAAATGCCGGAAAATGACCAAGATATTGTCATTATGAAAAGCGATGGCCTGCCGACCTATCATTTTGCCCATGCTGTCGATGATCATCTAATGGGCACCACCCACGTTATCCGCGGTCACGAGTGGTTTCCTTCCCTCCCCCTGCATCTCCAATTATTTCAAGTCCTCGGCTGGAAAGCGCCCGCCTACGCCCACCTTGCCCCTATCCAAAAACTAGACGAAGGAAAGAAGCGAAAATTAAGCAAACGCCAAGATCAAGAAGCTAATTTACAATATTATTATGCCGCCGGCTATCCGGAAGAAGCGGTCATTGAATATCTGCTTAATCTTGCTAATTCCGATTTTGAAGACTGGCGTAAAAACAACCCTGATACCCCCAACTCGGAATTCAAAATTACCTGGAAAAAACTGGCAAACTCCAATGGTCCTTTGTTTGACGCGGCTAAACTTGAAGATATTAGTAAGAATATAATCTCTCGCTTAGACGCTAAAACCGTATATCAAAGAACTCTCGACTGGGCAAAAATATATGACACAGAACTGGCTGATTTATTAAAAGCCCAGGCAGATTATAGTCAAAAAATTCTCAATATTGAACGAGCGGGAGGACTGCAACCGCGCAAAGATATTGGCCGCTGGTCCGAGGTAAAAGAGGAGATATCATATTTCTTCGACCATAATTTTAATTTAAATCCCGAGGAATTAAATAGTATTAAAGAAGAACTCGGCAATATTGATACAGACGCTTTTATCAATGAGTTTTTAAGCACTTACGATATTAATGATGATCCGGAAACTTGGTTTGAAAAACTAAAAAATATCGGGGAAAAATATGGCTTTGCCAAGAGCGTTAAAGATTACAAGGAAGCGCCGGAGAAATATAAGGGGCAAGTCGGCTCCCTGGCTAAACTCTTACGCTTCCGGCTCACCGGCCGCCTGCGCACCCCCAACCTCTGCTTGATTATGCAAGTCATGGGAGAAGAAATGATTAAAAAAAGATTGCTCAAAACTTTTTAAA
>MWDX01000029.1 GCA_002070735.1 Parcubacteria group bacterium ADurb.Bin115 | reverse complement strand
CGTCGTAAATAAAAAGAGCGCACTTTCAGTATGCTCTTTTTATTTTGTAGTCTTAAAATCTGAAATTTCTCAAAATTTTAACATTTTAGGCTTATTCTTTTTCTTTAATATGTACTATTTCACATATGTAGCTAGATGGTGATATAACTTTTGTGCTTGTCTTTTGGCAAAAATTGGAGGGACGGCATCTCCAATTAATCTCGAAACATTTATTAAGCCTGCATACGCTGGAAAATAATATTTCATTGGAAAGCTTTGGAGTAATGACGCCTCTCTCATAGTGATTGGTCTATTTTTGGCAGGATGCAAATATCTGCCCTTAGAGGGATTGAAACAACCCCCGGTTAACGTTGGAGATACATCATCCCATTTAATTCTGCCATATACATCACGAAACCCATCCGTTCTTATATGGCAAGGTAATTGTTTTTTTAGAGCCGATCGACTTCCACCATTTTTAGGTATTTCGGATATTAATTTTTTAATTCTTGGAGTATTTTGTAAAAAAAGTTTATGTAGTGAGTCGCTGGATTTAATTGGGTTAGGCAAATGCTCAATTACCGACCTTACAGTCTTCAGTTTTTTATCAGGATTGGGAAGCTCTGGAGTGCCAATTCTAGAGGCCATAAATATAAATCTTTTTCTTCGCTGAGGCACACCATAATTAGCAGCATTTAATACTGAACCAACAGATTGATATCCATTCTTTTCTAAATCAATTTTAAATTTTTTAAATCGCTCATCTAGAGATAACCCAGGCACATTCTCCATCAAAACCGTCTTTGGTCTTATTTGAATTATTAACCTTAAAAATTCAAATACTAAATCATTTCGTGGATCATCTGTGTTTGATTTATTTAAGTTTTTTATACGGGAAAACCCTTGACAAGGTGGACAGCCAGCAAGTAAATCTAATTCGCCACGCTTTAACCCAGCTGCTATAAGTAATTGTTTTGCGCTTACTTGTCTAATGTCAGACTCGATCAAATTAGTTTTTACATGATTTTTCCTATAGGTTAGTGCTGCTAAATGATCAATTTCTACAGCCGCCTTAACCAGGAACCCGGCTTCTTTTAAGCCTAGTGACAATCCGCCACAACCTGAAAATAGATCTATGGCCGTATATTTTGTTATTTTCTTTTTACTCATAATAAATGCTATCTTTCAAAACTAAAGGCTAACACATAATTACCATCCGGGAATCTTAATGCTGGCCACCAGGCCTCCATTCCCTTATTGCTTTTCTTTAGTTTATAAATAAATAAAGTTGGCGCATCTTTTGGTGCCAAGTTGTCCTCCCCGCCAGAAAGAAAATTTTGTGTTTCTCTTCTAGGTTCATTAAGATCACGACCCCTTTTAACTACTATATAGGCTTTATTTCCGTAAAGGGATTTTATTTGATCTAGGGCCGCAATTAATGTTTTGTGGTTCCATAACTCAGCTCCATACCGTGGGTCGTGTTTACATTTTTGTATTATCTCTTCGAGCAACTCTATATTGACCTCTGAATACGGTTGGCCATTATCAAATTGGGATAACATTTTATCTAGCCATTCTGTGTTATCAGCTACTTCATCGGTTCTTAATGGATAAGAAGGATTACAATAACCGCCAGCTACATAAATACCAATCGAGTTAGGATCTAATACATTGGGCCGAGTTGCGTGGAGTGGAGATGATATAAATATTCCCTCAAATTTTCCTTCGGGATATTTTTCTACTAAATCTCTAAGGGCACTTTCCATTTGATGTATCAAACGAAAATGTTCGGATAGCTTTTCTGGCAAAAATAATCTTGTTACACCTAAGTCATTTTGTCTATACCCATACATTCTAGCGTGCTGCAAAACGGTGTCAGCATTTGGTTTTTTTGGATTTCGTCCGTAATAACTCACAAGTAAATTTTTAATTGTTACGCCACGACCAAGTTTATTTCCTCCAACAAATATATTATAAACGGAGTCAAGCTTTATTTCTTCATTAGAGGCGGCATTAATTAATTTTATACTTGCGCCACGTAAGTAAAATTTTATTTTATCAATAATCTTCTCAAATTCAGGCATACCTTGTTGTGTTTGTTGCAAATCAATATAAGCTTCTTTGAGTTGTGGTATTAACCTATCTATTTCAACAGATGAAGCATTTTGAAGTATGTTCATCGTTTCTTCTTTAAATCTGTCTATTAAATTAACGATATATTGGTGATCAATTTTTGTGTGGCTGACGTGACATAAAAAAGCATAGCCATCTGCGGGGTTTTGTATAATTTTATAAGTAGCTCCAATAAGAAAAGTGCATAAAGCCTTCTTTAGCCCAGTGGGTATTGTTCCGCTTGGCGTTGGCTGGTGACTTGTATGTAATAAGTCTACTTCTTCTAAATCAACATTTTTTAATAATTTTGATCCAGCTTCAAAGAAAACGTCACCCCCAACATAGCCTGGTCCGGGAGCACTTAATACAGTAAAAGACGGCCTATATCTATGGTCTGGTCTTTGTAAAAATAATGCTTGAGGTGTGGCCGTTACTTGCAGGTAAGTATTAACTGGAAAAAAATCTCTAAATTGGGTTATAATTTCGTTCGTACTACTGATTTGCTCACCACCCTTACTAGTGTAAGTATTTAAACTGGCCTGATCGGCCTCATCATCGATAATTAGCGTTGACAACCCCTTTGCTCCAGCCATTTTAAAAGCATCCAATAAACTACGAAGTTTTGACACCCCCTTAGAACATACAATAGCAAATGGGGTGGTGCGAATTTGTCTTTGGAATCTAGCCGGGTCGTTCCAATCATCCTTACCCATAACAGTAAGGCCGCGAAGAACTTTCCTTACTCTTTCAAGGGTTTGTTCATATAACGGGTCATAATTCGAAGTTAATATTAATAGAAATTGAAAACCATTATCTACTGCCATCGCAGAGGCTACGGTAATGACACTCGTTTTGCCGCTCTGAATAAGCCCGTATAATAAACCATCGCTTGGATATTCAGGCGGGCCAGCAATTGGGTCAACTGATTTTTCAATCAGTTTAGCTGCTTTTTCTGTTATTGCTACTATTGATTCAGAATATTTTATTTCATTAGCCAAAACATTCAAAACTTCAGTTGTATGTGGCCCATCATGAATCAAAATTTTTTGTTTTGTCTCACTCATATAATTCTAATTAATTACTATTTCAGGCCAGTCTTGTAGTGGCACTTTATGACATAGTTTGCCATTTGGGCCAGCTACAGCATACTGTTCATTAAAATTCCTTTTAGCTGATAACCAGGGGGTTGCGTTACCCAACAAAATAGACGCCTCGGTCCAGTCTATTGCACATACGCCATCACCGCCGCACACAAGAGCAATAACACATCTTAAACCATTCTTCATCGGCTCAATAAAAAAATTTATTTCTTCATTGCTTATAACAAACCTCCATGGACTCTTAACTTTTGTTGAATATTTAATAAGAACAGCCGATTTATCATTAATGAGATAGCCTATCCCAAAACGCTTAACATTCGAACATTTATGAGAATTTATTGCCCTAATAAGGGCGGAGCCGTAGTAAAACTCCTGTTTGTCTATCATATATTTATAGCTATATTTTAGCACTTTTTTCTCATAACGAAAATCGACGAATAATTCAGTAATTTTTCGTCCCAATTGCCCTCCATTTTCTGCTATAATGCTCTCATAAACTTATAAAACAAAAAAGCTACAGCATGCGCTGGGCTTTTTTCGTTAGTAGTCTATAGGGGAATCGAACCCCTGTTACCAGGATGAAAACCTGGTGTCCTAACCACTAGACGAATAGACCAGATAAAAAAATAGAAACTTAGTTCCTAATTTCAAAAATATTGTATCGATATTTTCCGGCCTTGTCAAATAAAAAATATTATTGTTAAAGATTTCTCTTGCCTAATATTGCCTTTATTCTAAAAAACCTTACAATATAAGATATGTATATTCTCGGTATTGAAAGTAGCTGCGATGAAAGCGCCGCTTCCGTTTTAAAGGCCTCCGGCCAAAAGACGGAAATTTTAAGCAACGTCATCGCTTCACAGATAAATATCCACGCCCAATATGGCGGCGTGATACCGGAAATCGCCGCTCGCGAGCATGTTTTACATATCCTCCCGACAATTGACTCCGCTTTAAAGCAAGCTAAAATCACTCACAAAGACATAAAAGCGCTGGCCGTTACTCAGGGTCCTGGGCTAATTACCTCCCTTATCGCTGGCGTTGAAAGCGCTAAAGCTTTATCTTTAATTTGGAAAAAACCTTTAATTCCCGTTCATCATGTTATTGGTCATATTTATGCCAATTTTATTAATCGTCCCCAAGCGCCAAAGTTTCCCCTTCTTGCTTTAGTTGTTTCCGGAGGACACAGCAACCTGATTTACATGAAAGAACACTATCAATTCAAAATTATTGGCGAAACCAGGGATGATGCCGCCGGCGAAGCTTATGATAAAGCCGCTAAAATGATGGGGCTCAGTTACCCCGGCGGACCAATTATCGCTAAATACGCCGAAGAGTATCGCCAAAGCGGTCAAAAATCTACAATCCAACTCCCCCGACCAATGTTAAATTCTCCTGATTTTGATTTTTCTTTTTCCGGTCTAAAGACCGCCCTATTATACCAATTACAAAAAGACAAAAACTGGAAAAAACGCTTATCTGAATATTGTTTTGCTTTCGAACAGGCGATTATTGAAACTCTGATTCACAAAACTCTGAAAGCGGCCAATAAATATCAACCCCAAAGCATTGTTTTAGCGGGAGGAGTGGCTGCTAATAGCGCCCTAAGGGAACAATTATCTTCTAATATTAAAGATAAACTACCTAAAATTGCCTTTTTCCTACCGGAAAAACAATATACTACCGACAATGCCGCCATGATTGCTTCTGCTGGCTATTTTAACTATTATAAGCATAAAAACAAAGCATTTTTAGATTATTCTCGCTTTAAAGCTCGTTGTGACCTAAAAATATAAATAATTTGCTTTTTTAGTAATAATCCTTTAAAATAATCGCATAATTTATCTGGCTCGATGGTGAAGTGGTCTAACACTGCAGTTTGCAAAACTGCCATTCGTGGGTTCGACTCCCACTCGAGCCTCTTTTATGGCCGAGGCTTTAGTCTCATTAATTTCAGATTAAAGCTTTTTATTTATCCTAAAAGATGTGTTAAAATTTGTGGATAACTTGTGTTTCCTGTGTATAAAAATTATTTTTTAGTCTAGAAATACCTAGACTTAAAAAGAAAAAATATCATTTATTTTATCTAATATTAAATAATATATTTAATATTGGCAGAATAAACACCAATAGACTTGTTTTATCCCCAGATATATGCTATAATACTAACAGTTAGAAGTTCTCTTTACTAATCTCTTGACTATTTATCGGCGCTAACACGATAAAGAACAGCAAAAATTGCTTACGGAGCAGAAAAAAGTGCTAATCAAAAAGAAGAAAAAAACTTAATAGAATCTAAAAAAGAAATTTTATCAAGTTTTTATCTGAAAATTAGCAAAATCAATTAAAATAAAAACATTCTGCAAAGAAATTGGTAAGAGAAAGCTTGAAGTTAGCAAAGCTCCAAACATAATCCTGGAAAAAATTGGCAAAAAGCCAAAAACAATTCACCAGGATTGGAGCTCAAACGAGGCCTATTATTTATATACTTTATTATTATATTATTATATTATTATAAAGAGCGGCCCATTTGGGCTCCTTTTTTATTAGGAAAACAATCTTCAAATTTGCTTTTTTACCTTATTTCTGATAAACAAATAAGAGTTATAATGTATTTAGATTTATTTATGTCTCTTTCTCTTGGGATCGTCGGTTTGCCTAATGTTGGCAAATCAACTCTATTCAATATTCTCACCAAAAAAAACGTAGAAACCGCTAATTATCCTTTCTGCACGATTAACCCTAATGTCGGAATCGTAAAAGTGCCTGATAAACGCTTGGATGACTTAGCCGCTATCTCTAAACCGGCTAAAATTATTCCGACCGCCATTAAATTCGTCGATATTGCTGGTTTGGTGGCGGGTGCTAGCAAAGGCGAAGGTTTAGGTAATCAATTTCTAGCTCATATTCGCGAATGCGATGCAATTTGTGAAGTTATTCGCAATTTTCAAGACAAAAATATCATCCATGTCAGTGGCGAAGTCAACCCGCAAGCGGATAAAGAAACGATAAATTTAGAACTTATCCTGGCCGATCTAGGCAGTATTGAAAAAAAACTTGATAAAACCCGCCGAGAAAGCAAAAGTGGCAATAAAGAACTGATTAGTCAAACAATAATTTTAGAAAAAATATACCAACATTTAGAAAAGGGTTTAGCCGCCCGCTCGCTTGAATTTGTTGAAGAAGAATTGCCCTTTGTTAAAACTCTCAATCTTCTAACAATTAAGCCAATAATCTACCTATTCAATGTCGACGATTTAAAAAATATACCCGAATTAGGTGAGCTCGATGGCGAAATCATTGCCATTAATGTAAAGATGGAAGAAGAAATTACCGCCTTGCCGGAAGAAGAACAGGCTGAATATATCAGTGAACTCGGTCTAGATCAAAGCGGATTGGATAAACTAATCGCGACTTCATATAAACTACTCGGTCTCGATACTTTTTTCACTACCGGACCAGACGAAACCAGAGCCTGGACAATAAAACATGGCACTAAAGCGCCGGAAGCGGCCGGAGTTATCCATACCGACTTTATTAAAAACTTTATCCGCGCTGAAGTGATAAACTGGGAACAATTTATTACTGCTGGCAGTGAAGCTAAAGCAAGGGAGCAAGGATTAATCCGTACCGAAGGTAAAGATTATATCGTCCGCGACGGCGATGTCTGTAATTTTTTGGTCAACCGCTAATTTTAATTTTCTCTATTTAAAAACCCGCCACTACCGGCGGATTTTTATATTATCTAGACAAAGGAATCATAGGGGGCCGGCTGGGAGGAGGGGCGGGAGTATTGGGATTAACTGCCCCTATGCCTCCGGCGAGACCAGAGCCGCGACGTTCAGCTTGCACCTGACTAATGGAAACCATCGGACGTGTTGCAGAACGTTTAATGTCTGGAGAGGCAATGCCGCTCAATCCGGAGCGATTGGCTAATTGTGGCTGATTGGCTAAATGCGGAGCTTCGATTTCCTGTTCATCAGCGCGATTGATCCTAGCATGAGAAATATGACCGCTTTCGCCAAGGTGCTTTAGAACTTTCCTTACTAATGTTTTTTGACTGGCCGTTAAGCTGGCACTTTTATTAATTTGACTTAAAACACTCTGCTGCTGAGCATTTTTAAAAGCGCCTTTAGTAATAAGACGCCTCGCCTTATAGACAGCCTTATTAATCGCTTCTTGATTGGAAGACAAAGAGCGCATCGAGCTGTTACCTTTTACCGCCGTCTTCAGCTTTTTTTTAAAGCCAAGAGCGCTAAATTCTTTACCGCCTTTAGGCAGTATATCCATAGCATCGCTCATAAATTTAAAATTATTTTTCTAAAATTATTAATTCCCGCCATACCCTCTGGCCAGCGCGATGATAAAGCAGGGTATCACGATAACTTAATTTGACCCACGGAATATGAGAAAATTTTTCCGGTAAAGCGTTGATTGGCTTCCACTTATCTAAGGCTGGTTTTAAAAACTCACGACCGAAAAATACCGGCCAAACCATTACCACTCGACCTCCAGGAGACAGGATTTGATAGAAATTATCTAAGGCTTGAGAATAAAGAGTTTGTAATTCCGCTTTTACCGCTTCAATATTATCCAAACCACGCTGAGGACCTAAATAAGGCTCAGAAACAATTGTCCCCACTGTTTTCGGTTTTAAAAATTGGGCCAAACGGGTGGCATTTTTAATATGAAATTTGGGATAGATATCAAGACCATAAAGTTCACGTACCCATTCGGCGTTAGCTCGGCTATTTTTTATCGCTTTTTCCGATAAATCCGTACCAATAATCTGGCGGTAGCCCATCAACATCGCTTCGGTGACAATTGTGCCAGAGCCGCAGAAAGGATCAAGCAAAATATCGGAAAAACTACGCGGAGCCGCGCAGTTAATCATCATCCGTGCTAGCTTCAGAGGTAGCATGCCGGAATAGTCATCACGGGAAGGCCGCCCGAAATCTCGACGCGATAAGTCTTTATAGGGCTGAATAGCTAAAGTGCGGGCGATAAATAAATCTTGGTCATGACGAAAAAAAATCAATTCCGCCCCTCTGTTCAACAACTTATTTTGCCCAACGACCACGCTCGACAATTCCTTCTCCTGGCTGGTAACCAGACGGGAGGAAATATTGAAATTTTTTAACTCTTTTTTAATATTCAAACCAAGCTTATCCGCGGCAAAACGGCCGCCAACACCCTGATCAGACAAGCCGAAAACTAATTTACCATCCCCGCGCGCAGCTTTTTTTAATAGTAATTCGGCACATTGTTTAGCTAATTTCGGAAAAGGAATATCAGCAGAAACAAAAGCTTCAATTTGAGCAATTTTTAAAGTCCCGCCTAAACGTTTAATTAGGTTTTCCGCCGCAATTTCCGCATCCTTCTTGATTAATATGCGCTCATTTTCCCAATACAAGTCGGATTCACCCAAAACAGCCGCAATTTCCGCCACCGACCAAGCCGGGTGAGTGCCTAAAATAAAAATATAATCCATATACTTTCATAATGCCCTAACTCTTGCTTTTTTTCAAGCTTTATGATAAATTTAGAAGACAAAAAAATATTTATATATCTTTCCCATATTCTTGTCTTAAGACAGAATAATTCCGTTTCTTTAAATAATGACGGAATTAAAGGTATTCCTAAGAAGCTCAAGTTCTGAAGAATACTTGGGTTTTTGTTTAATAAAGGCAGTTTAAAACAATGTTAAGCCCAGCTTACATTAATTTTAAGCTCATTATGCTAAATTATGTCTAAAAGCAAAGCATCAGGACCAAGCAGTTATGAAGTGCTCTTCATCGTGGCCAACAATTACACTGAAGAAGAAGCAAAAACAATCGTCAGTAAAGTTGAGGCCATCATCAGTGAAAATGGCGGCAACATTACCTACCGAGAATTCTGGGGCAAGAAAAAACTAGCCTATGTCATCAAACAAAATCACTATGGCTATTATAGTCTCTGCGAATTCAACGCTAAACGTGAAACCATTGCTAAGTTAGATCGCACTCTACGCCTCTCCCACGAAGTTCTGCGTCATCAAATTATCAGTATCAAGGCGGTCAGCGATGAAGAACGAGCAAAAATAAAAGAAAAACAGGAGCAATCGGCAGTAAAGAATGAAAAGAAAGAAGAAAAAACAGGCAAAGAAAAATTTCAGAAAGTAATGACCAGTAAAAACGAAAAAACCGAAAAAAACGACAGCAACAAGGCTGATTTGAAAGATTTGGACGAAAAGCTGGAGGGCATATTAAACAACACTCAAGATCTCTTATAAACTAACGGCCTAATTTTATAAGCGCGTTTATAAAATTAAGTTCCCAACATTATGAACTTAAACAAAGCTATGATTATCGGCAATTTGACACGCGACCCGGAAGTGCGCACCACTCCCTCAGGACAGAACGTCGCCTCTTTCAGCGTCGCCACCAGCCTCATCTGGACCGATAATGCCGGTCAACAGCAGAAAAAAACAGAATTTCACAACATTGTCGCCTGGAGAAAATTAGCAGATATCTGTGGCCAATATCTAAAAAAAGGGTCTAAAGTCTATGTTGAAGGCAGATTGCAAACAACCGACTGGATCGGCAACGACGGCGTCAAAAAATATCGCACGGAAATCGTTGCGGAAAATATGATTATGCTTGATCGCGCCGGCGGCAATGAAAACTTTGGCAGCGGGCCGGCTACTCCGCGCCGGCAGGAAGAAGAACTGCCGACCATCAACGCCGATGAAGAAGAAGAAATCCGCGTCGAAAACATACCCTTCTAAAAATCAACCTCAAAAAATAATCTTATATGAACAACAAAAAACACAAAGACTGCTTTTTTTGCGTCAACCAGATGGATGTCGACTATAAGGACGTCCGCACCTTGCGCCGCTTCGTTAATTTCTACATGAAAATTCTTCCCGGCGACCGCACTGGCATCTGCGCTTGGCATCAGCGCAAACTGACACAAGCAATTAAACGCGCCCGTGTCATGGCCTTATTAGCACCGACTCATAAATAATTAGCTGCACCAATATGTTGAACTTCAACGAAATCAAAACCGGCAAAGTTATTTTGCTAAACGAAGAGCCTTATGTAATCATTAAAACCGATCATCATAAGATGGGACGCGGTGGCGCTGTCTTAAAGGTAAAGTGTCGTAACCTAATAAACGGCAACATTCTGGAAAGGACTTATCAAGGCGCGGAAAAAGCGGAAGAAGCGGAAACCGAGCGCAAAAAGGCAAACTTCATGTATAAAGATAAGGACGAAGCCTATTTTATGGACAATGAAAGTTACGAACAATTTAATCTTCATGTCGATGAAATCGGCGATAAGGTACAATTCTTAAAAGAAGGCACAGATGTTAATGTTTTATACTTCAATAACAAACCGGTAGCTATAGACTTACCTATTAAGATGGAATTTAAAGTTGTTTCTGCTCCCCCTGGAGTTAAAGGCAACTCTGCTGGCAATGTTAACAAACAAGTAGAATTGGAAACCGGTGCCATGATCAACGTCCCGATGTTTATTGAAGAGGGCGACATTATCCGTCTCAACACCGATACTGGTGAATATGTAGAAAGAGCCAATTAATGATTGATGTAAAGATAGTAACAACACCTTAAGCTGAAAAACTTAAGGTGTTTTTATAAAAAAATAACAGTCGACAGTCCCTTGATTCGTGCTATAATCAAATTATATGGAAATATTGACAATAACCAGTTTAATTTTATTTACGGTCATCGCTGCCATTCGCCTGGACTGGGCGCTTTTTTTGATTTTAGCCGCTCTCCCTGCCTATCTATTGCGCTTCAATCTCGGACCGATACCAATGACGACTTTAGAAGCGATGATTATCATTGTCTTCACCTCTTGGTTTTTTCGCGCGCGCCCTTGGCAAAGATTTAAAAAAAAAGATTGGCAAGAGAGACGCCAAAAATATCCATATTCTCTAGAAATTATTGGCATTTTAATCACCGCTTGGTCTGGGTTAGCAATAGCTGGCTTTGACAATGCCTCCTTAGGAATATTTAAAGCTTATTTTCTGGAGCCAATAATGCTCTACCTTGTGGTTATTAACCGCGGCCAAGGATCCTATCGAAAGTTTATCTGGCCCTTAGCTCTTTCTGCTGCCCTTGTTAGTTTAGTTACATTTTTTCAACAACTAACTGGATTATTTATTTTCAATGATTTTTGGGCTTTAGCTTCCCAGCGCCGCGTTACTTCCGTTTTTCCTTATCCCAATGCTGTCGGCCTTTACCTAGGGCCAATTATTTTTCTGATGGCCGGAGCTTTTGCTTCCTATCCACGCCGCAGTAATCTGCTAACAGCCTCTAAAAAAATCTTACTTTTATTAATAATTATATCTGCCATCGCGGCCATTTTCTTTGCTAAATCGGAAGGAGCTTTAATCGGCTTAGCCGGAGGCGCAATGATCGTTTCTTTATTATATAATAAACGTTCACGTCAAATTGCCGCCGGTATTATTACCGCCGGCATCTTAGTTCTAATAATTTCTAACCCCGCCTGGCAATATTTTCAAAAAAAAGCGACTCTAATGGATTTAAGTGGGCAGATTCGCCGACAACAATGGAAGGAAACTATGCAAATGCTGAAAAACGGACGCTTAATTAGCGGAGCTGGCTTAAGCAATTATCAAGAGGCAGTCAAACCATTCCATCAAGAAGGCATTTTTGTAAAAAATGATGACCCCGATTGGTATCGCAAAGTTGTCTGGAATGATGAATATAAAAAACAAGTCTGGCAGCCGGTAGAAATATACCTGTACCCGCATAATATCTTCCTCAACTTCTGGACAGAAATCGGTTTGTTCGGCGCCCTACTCTTCACCTGGCTCATCGGCCGTTATTTTTATGAGTCAATACGACTGAAAGATAAATTAGAACGATCGGCAAAAATGATTAATCTTGGCCTCATCGGCGCAATGAGTACCATTGTTATCCATGGATTAGTCGATGTTCCTTATTTTAAAAATGATTTAGCGATTATCTTCTGGCTGTTAATTGCTATGTTTGGATTACTGAAAATAAAACAAAAACAAACGGAATGATTGCTCTAACCAAATATCTGGCTCAAACCGGTATTACGAGCGCCGTCAAGCCGAAATTCTAAGACAAGGTGTTAATGGCAAACGAGCAGCTTTAAACAATATGGTGGCGGGAGATGAAGAAATATGAGTCAAAAAAACTGATAAACGGAAAAATAGCATCAGCGATGAAGATAATATCTTCAGCCTGTTGCCGCCGCCATATAAAAATCTATTATTATCACCGGCCGCCTTGACAAAAACAGTCGCGGTTTGCTTTTATTAACTAATGATGGCGAATCGGGCGTGATAAGAAATATTTAGTGCGCTTCGCCGGCGAAGACCGGATGAATTTGAATGAACATAATCTCTATGCTCGCGCCAAAGAAGGTGTCTACTCCGAAGATGGAGAAAAATTAAACACCAAAAATATCCGCAAAGAAGAAAACCACTAAGCAGTTACTTGGACGAAGGCAAAAAGGTATAGCCACCGATTGTTTGCCAAAATGAGCCTGAAAGTTACCGATTTACAACGTATTAGTATCGAAGACTTAAGTCTAAACGGCTTACCTATAGAAACTTTTAGGGTATTATCCGAAAAAAATATTAAGAAGATAGTAAAATAATAATAAGGAGAGGTGACTGAGTGGTTGAAAGTACCGCTCTCGAAAAGCGGCAAGGGTGAAAGCCCTTCGGGAGTTCGAATCTCCCCCTCTCCGCCCAGCGTTTTGATATTCCGCTTTTGGCGGAATGGCGGAAACGCTCCCACCCCAACCGCGCCTTCGGCGCGGAAAGCGGCTTTAAAAAAAAGGAAAAGGATAGTCGCCCTTGACCCACCCAACCCATTCGCGGGCTTTACACCTAATTTTACACCTAATTTTACACCTAATTTTGTTGAATAAAAATTGATTTCATGTTAGTATATAAATGAAAGATAAAACTACCTCTCATACTAATACTATCATACTTTGGAAATTATGAAAAGTCAAAACAATAATCAATCAAATATCGGGGATAAAATAAAACAATTACGGCACAAAAAAGGTTTAACACAGGACGAACTCGCCAGAAAAGCCGAGCTTCCCTATACAACGCTGACAAAAATTGAATCAAATGTGATAACAAGACCAACGATTCAAACTGTGGTAAAAATTGCCAAAGGGCTTGGAGTTAGTATTGATGATTTAATAAAATAGTTATGGACAAAAAATACTTAAACAAAATAATCAAGGGCGATTGCATAGAGGAGTTAAAAAAACTTCCTGAAAATTCGGTTGATTTAATTTTTGCCGACCCGCCTTATAATCTACAATTACAAGGCGAGCTTTATCGTCCAAATCAAACAAAAGTTTCTGCTGTAAATGATAAATGGGATAAATTTTCTTCTTTTGAAGAATACGATAAATTTACTTATGACTGGCTGAAAGAGTGCAGAAGAGTTTTAAAAAAAGACGGCGCTATTTGGGTTATTGGTAGTTATCATAATATTTTCCGTGTCGGAAAAATCATGCAAGATATTGGATTATGGATTTTAAATGATGTTATTTGGATTAAGACAAATCCAATGCCTAATTTTAAAGGCACTCGTTTTAATAACGCGCAAGAAACATTGATTTGGGCATCCAAAAATCAAAAATCAAAATTTACTTTTCATTACAAATCAATGAAAGCGTTTAGTGACGACAAACAAATGAGAAGCGATTGGTATATTCCTATTTGCAACGGCGGAGAAAGAATAAAAGTAAATGGCGAAAAAGCTCATTCTACTCAAAAGCCGGAAGCCTTGCTTTTTAGAATTATTTTATCAACTTCGAATGTTGGCGATACGGTTTTAGATCCGTTTATGGGAAGTGGAACAACTGGAGCCGTAGCTAAAAAATTGAAAAGAAATTTTATCGGGATAGAAAAAGAAGATTTTTATATCAAAATAGCAAATGAGAGAATTAAAAAAGTTAAACCGCTTGACGACGAACTATTAACTTATCCCGTTGAAGAAAAAAAGCCAAAAGTTACTTTCGGCAACCTGCTCGAAAATAAACTAATAAATATTGGCGATTGTTTATATTCTAAAGATGAAAAGTATAAAGCCAAAATTTTAGCTGACGCAACTTTATTATGGGGTGATAAAGTCGGCTCAATTCATAAAGTAAGTGCCGAAATCTTAGGCAAAGCTTCAAATAATGGCTGGATATACTGGAATATAAAAGATAAAAATGGCAATCTAATTTTAATTGACGAAATAAGGAATGATTATATTAAAAAATATTTAACATAAATTTATGCGATACGAAAAATTTAAAAACATTTTTAACGAAACTATTTTTGAGGAATCAAAGGCAGTGTTGATTGAAAAAATAGCGAAATATCCGAGTAGATATATTGGACTTTTTAGACCGACAAAACCAAAGGCAAAAATTTTGCAGAATTTGCTCCAGTCCCATGAAATCCGTTTTGGCGATGCTTTTGAGGAAGCAATTGAAGAATATTTTAAAGAATTTGGTTATGAAATTTTAGAGAAAAAATTTGTTAATGGCGATAATGACGAATTGAATCTTGATCAGTGTTTTAAATTTAAGGATAAGGTTTATTTTATTGAGCAGAAAGTTAGAGACGATCATGATTCTACTAAAAAGCGGGGGCAGATAGAAAATTTTGAGAAAAAATTAAACGAAATGATTAGTAAATATGGCGAGAAGAATCTTGTCGGAATTTTCTATTTTATTGACCCTGATTTACAAAAAAACAAAAATTATTATAAAGCAGAACTTGAAAAAATGTTGCGAGATTATGGCGTTGATATTTATTTATTCTACGGCATTGAGTTATTTGATTTTTTGAAACAAAAAAATATTTGGGACGAGATACTGCAATATTTAGAACAATGGAAAAAAGAAATTCCAGATTTTCCTGAAACAAATTTTGATATTGAGGCAGAAAATTCGTTTGAAGAAATAAAAGATTTGTCGCCAAGCCTTTATAGAAAAATTTTTCAAGATGATGTTATTTTCAACGAAATAATTTTAACGATTTTTCCTGAAAAGAAAACATTAAAATTATTGCTTGATTATTTCAAAGAAAAATCTTCTGAAAAAATTATTTATAAGACCATTGCCAATTTGCTTGAAGAAAAATTGGAAAGTTAATTTTTATGCTTCCTCAAAACGAAATTATTCATGGTGATTGCATAGAAGTTTTGAAAAATTTTCCCGATAATTCTTTTGATTTGATTTTTGCCGATCCGCCGTATAATTTACAATTGCCTGAAAATAGAAAGCTTTTGCGAGAAAATGGAACAGAAGTAATTCCCGTAAATGATGAATGGGATAAATTTGAAAGCTATGAAGAATATGACAATTTTACAGAAAATTGGATTAAAGAATGTCAAAGAGTTTTAAAGCCAACAGGAACTGTTTGGGTAATGGGTATGTATCACAATATTTTCCGTGTCGGCAAAATTATGCAAGATTTGGGATTATGGTTTTTAAATGATGTGATTTGGGTAAAAATTGACGCTATGCCTAATTTTAACGGCAGAAGATTTACAAATAATCACGAAACGCTAATTTGGGCAGTAAAAAATAAAAACTGTAAAAATTATACTTTCAACAATGATTTTTTAATGCAAATGAATGGCGGACAGCAAATGAAAGATACGGATTGGGTTTTTAAAATTTGTCGTGGGCCAGAAAGATTAAAAGATGAAAATGGAATAAAAGCACATCCCACGCAAAAACCGCTTAAATTAATTCAGCAAGTTTTACTTTCCGCAAGTAAAAAGGACGATTTAATTTTAGATCCTTTTCTTGGAAGTGGAACAACAGCAGTTGTTGCAAAAGCTCTTGGTAGAAATTGGGTAGGGATAGAGAAAGAGAAAAAATATGTTGAGTTAGCAAACAATAGAATTAAAAAATATGGAGAATAAAGATATTATAAGGGGCTCAATTTGGCGAAAATGGGATTTACAGATACATACGCCATTTTCATATCTCAATAATCAATTTGGAGATAATTTTGATAATTATGTTAAAAGTGTTTTCAAAAAAGCATTAGAGAATAATATTTTTGCTATTGGAATAACGGATTATTTTTGCATAGAAGGATATAAAAAAATAAAAAATGAATATTTATCGTCTTCAAAACTAAAGGAATTAAGTTTTACAGATGAAGAAATTGAAAAAATACAAAAAATTCTAATTTTGCCAAATATTGAATTCAGGCTCAATAAACTTGTAGGCACAAACAGAATAAATTTTCATGTTATTTTTTCAAACGATGTTTTAATTCAAGATATTGAGGAAAGCTTTTTGCACGAACTTGATTTTGTTTATGAGGGAAATCCGCAAGACGAAGACGAGAAACAAAAACTAAAAATAACTAACTTGGAAAGTTTGGGTAAAAAATTAAAAGGGGAACACGAAAATTTTAAAACTGATACAGATTTATTTGTTGGAATGAAAACCGCTGTTGTAGATGATAAAGATATAATGGCATTGTTAAATAACAAAAAAACAAAATTTAAAGAAAAATATTTAGTTTTCGTTCCCGCTGATGAAGATTTAAGCAAGATTGATTGGGATGGGCAAGATCATTTAGTTAGAAAAGTTATAATTCAAAAAACCGACGGATTGTTTTCGGCAAATGAAAATACGATTGCTTGGGGACTTGGGAAAAAACATAATTCAAGAAAAGATTTTATAAAAGAGTTTAAAACATTGAAGCCGTGCATTTGCGGATCAGATGCTCATAAAGACGATGAATTATTTAAAAGAAACGACAATAAATTTTGTTGGATAAAAGCAGATCCAACATTTGAAGGATTAAAACAAATTATTTATGAATTAGACGATAGGGTAAAAATTCAGCAATTAGAACCCGAGGATAAGTCGGATTATAACATAATTGACAGAGCGGAATATAAAAATGGCGCGAAAAAAGAAATTGTCTATTTTAACCAAAATCTAAATTCTATTATAGGCAGTAGAGCGACCGGAAAATCAAATTTGTTAAAAAATATTGCTTATTCAATAGATTTTTCTCAATGTAAAAATAAAAGAATTACCAAGGAAGATTTTTTTGCTTTTGAAAATTTTAAATTATTTTGGAAAGATTCAATAGCGAATACTTTAAATGAAAACGAAGAAAAAGAGAAAGGTGTTTTATTTATTCCGCAAGGTTATTTGGGGAAAATAGTTTATGACAATGATCGATATTTTGAAGAATTCGTCATTGATTTATTTGGAAATAAGGACGATTTCTCAAATGAAATAAAAAAATATAAGAAATTTGAAGATAATAATGCGTTAGAAATTTCCGCTATAATTAAAGAACTGATTTTAATTAGAAATTCTGGCAAAAACACCGTTGAAAAACTTAAAAAATTAGGAAAATCTGAAAATTTGGAAGCAGATATTAAAAATTTAAACGAAAAAATAAATTCCATCAATAAGATAATAGGTCAAATTACAGACAAGGAAATTGGCGATTATCAAAAATTTGACAGAGAAAAAATAGAAAAAGAAAAAGAGATTTTAACTATAACAAAAAATATAGATTCGTTTACTCTTTTAAAAGAGGAGGAAGTTATTACAGCAAAAAATATTTTTGAGTTTGAGTTTTCCGAAGTGTATATTAGAAAAATTCAAGATAAAATTAAAGAATCTGATAAAAATTTCAAAACAGAGTTTATTGACGAGGAAATTAAAAATTTAAAAGAAGATAAGAAAGCAAAAGAAAAAGATTTATTAGAAATTAGTAAAAAGCTCAAGCCACTAAAAGAAAAGGTTGAAAAACACAAAACAATATTAGAATTGACAGAAAAATTGAAGGATAAAGAAAAAACTAAGCAAGAAATTGTTAAATTAACTGAAGAGAAGAATAGATTAAGTAATGATTATGCGGAAAAGAAAAACAACCTCGTTGATAATTATATGAAATATAGTAGTGAGTATAAAAATTTTGCCATAAAAATTGATAATTTGGAGTTTTCAACTTTTAATATAATTTCTGATTTTAATACCCCCGATTTTTTGAATTTTTTAGAGGAAAATTTAAATTATCATAATTCCATAACTTTTAAAGAAGAAGGAATTTCAAAGGAAAATAGGAAATACGAACAAGCCAACGCAATTTTTAAAAAACCCAATGAATTTAAATTTGACGAAAAAAAATATAAAGAAATACTGAAACAATTAATGACTGGTATATTGGCGAATTCTTTATTATTAAAAGCTAGAAAAGACGAGGAAGCGATTTTATTGGAATTATTTAAAAATAGATTCAAAATAAATTATTTAAAAAGTATAACTAAAGACGGGGTATATTTTAATGATATGTCTGACGGAGAAAAAATGATTGCCTTGCTTGAATTTATTTTTAAATTTGATGATTACAATTATCCAATAATACTTGATCAGCCAGAGGACGATTTGGATGTTCGTGCAATTTCAAAATATATTGTTGATTTTCTTAGGAAGCAGAAAATTAAAAGACAAATTTTTATAGTTTCTCATAATGCAAATTTGGTTGTATGTGGTGATAGTGAAGAAGTTGTAGTTGCAAGAAAAAAGAAAAAAACTGAATTTGAATACAGGACAGGAGCCATTGAAAATGATATGATAAGAAAAGAAATAATTGATGTTTTGGAGGGCGGGGGAGAAGCAATAAGAAAAAGAAAAAATAAATTAGGAATTATTTAAAAAAGCCGCCGCCGCGCCCGCCCTGCGGGCGTTGAAGCAGGCGGGCAAAAAGGAAGGGGGTTGGGGGGAAGGAATTTTTGCCCGCTGGGCGGGATTCAATCCGCAAAATCCAGAGGGTTTTGCTCAAAAAAAGTTCGAACATCAATCAAAAAACACCGCGTTCGTTGAAAATTGAACTTTGAAACGACTAGTGTTAATATTAAAACAAATATGAATAATTTTGAACACAATATACAAAATGATAGGGTAAACAAAAACATCTTGAGCCAGAAAGAAATCGGTTTGAGAGAATTATTTAGAAATTCTAAAAATCCAGTTGAGGTTATTTTACAAGAAATGGACAGCGATAAAATTAAAGAATTTATTGACGAGTCTTTGTTAAATGATACCAAGAGCAAACTAAGTGAGTTAGCCTTT
>MWDX01000028.1 GCA_002070735.1 Parcubacteria group bacterium ADurb.Bin115 | reverse complement strand
GCGGGTATCGTATAGTGGCTATTATGCAACCTTGCCATGGTTGAGAGACGAGTTCGATTCTCGTTACCCGCTCCATAAGGGGGGATTTATAAATTCATTATCCCCAGTGTTTACAAGAGCCTTTCCATTTTGGGAGGGCTTTTGTAATTTCTGAAGGGCCTTGAATAGGGGCGTAGGAATGGCCTCTATGATGGTTTTATCCTTGACTATGAACTTTTCCCAGAAGAAGCCTAGATACCGTCTTTTAACCTCAAATTTGCCGTTCTTATAGTTCTGATATATGTTTTGGCCATAACCACCACTTTAGAAAATTCTTCAAGATTAACGGTTTTTTTATTTTTCAACTTAGCTATGTTTAGTTCTATTTTGTTTAGTTCGATTTCGAACTCAGCCGCTTTCTTTTTGTAGACTTCTGGGGTAATAGTGCCTTGGCTTAATAAATTTTCAATTCGGCTTAATTGTTGTTTTACTGCTCCTTGTCTTTCTTGTAGGACGAGCATGTCCTGACCTATGCCTTTCTGATATTTATCAAAAGTATTTTTTAACTCTGCTATTAATTTGTTGTAGAATTCGTCGGAGAAATTAATTGCTTTAAAGCACTCCTCAACTTGTTTTTCTAGATCGGGCAGAGAAATATTAACGCTGGAGGTATATTTTTTGTCTTTCGTGTAATGGTAATAGGAATAAGTTTTTCCGTTGGTATTTTTGGCGTGATGTTCGGCAGTGATCTCCGCCATTGACATTATTTATGTATTATCATATAATGTAATAGACCTCGGAATTGTCCGAGAGTATAACGTATTTATAGTACAAGGGCGGGCTTTTGTCCGCTCTTGTTTGTTAATTATATGTTAAGTGGAAAAAGGGTTTGTATCTTCGTTGATGGGGAAAACCTGCGGCATTCTATTGGCGACTTGTTCCCATTATTTCAAAAAAGTAAATATTTACCAGAAACAAATTGGGCATCTTTTTTTGATTGGATTGCGGCTGAGGTAGTGGGGCCCGACGTTGACCGTATCCGTACTTATTGGTATACAGTTCAAAATATTGATTTTTACCCCTTTCAATTAAACTCTGCAAAAAAGAAAAATAATTTTAATTACCTAAAAAATATTTTATCAAGATGTGATACTTGTAAAAAACAAATTGATGAAAAAACTGTTCCCGCAGATAGGGATGATATCATAATTAAACTTACAGAAAAACTTCTGGAAAGACAGGACGAAATGCAACGACGTTTCGACGGCTGGACTAATGTGCAGAATATTATAGCTAGGGAGAATAATTCAGTAGAATTTAGACGTGCTGGCGCTATTCGGTATGATTTATTTGAGAAAAAGCTTGGTTCCGAGAAGGCCGTGGACGTAAAACTCGCTACAGATTTAGTTAAATTAAAAGATATTTATGACATTGCAATCATCGTTTCCGGCGACCAAGACTATTCTCCGGCGGTTGATGCGGTGAAAGATTTAGGAAAACGAACTGTTAATGTATCCTTTTTGACAAATACTGGGAGATTATTGCCTGGCGGCGCAAAAAGATTAAATCAAGCCACCGACTGGAGTCTAGAGATTAAGTATGAAGACTCAAAGAAATATTTAAATTTATAACTAAACCGCAAAAGGAGCTCCAACAAAACAGCCTAAAAAGGGGCTGTTTTTTCTTTATATTCTTTGGTCTATATAAATATAAACCTTATTTTACTTCTATTGGTTATATCGACAGCTGCTATCGGCGCTATTATTTTAGAAAGGCCGGTGATAATGAATTAAGATGGACAAAAAGGGGAGTTTCAAAATTATTCTTTTTACTTTTATATGGTTAGCGATTATAGCTAGTCTTCTATTTTTAGTTTTAGCTTTTTATTAAATGAAATTTTTAATTGTTAAAAATTTGGTCAACTTGATTATTTAGTTGACTTTTTTTAATTTTTCCGCTATAAATAGCTATATAAATAATACTTATATTACCATGCGCATTAAATTTCATCGCGTTGAACAGAAAGAAAAGAAATTTTTTAAAGCCAATTCCCAGATTCGCTCGGAACAAGTTTTTTTAATTGATGAAAATGGTGAAAATTTTGGCGTTATTGATACTCAAGAGGCTATTGCGAGAGCGAAGGAATTGGATTTGGATTTAGTTGAGGTAAACCCTAAGGCTGAGCCGCCGGTGGCTAAGATTGCAGATTTGGGACAACTAAAATATGAACACGAAAAGAAACTTCACCGCCAGAAGGTCATGCAAAAAAAAGTAGACACCAAGGTGATTAGACTGTCTTTCCGTATTAGTGAACATGACTTTAATTTTCGTCTCACGCAAGCAGAAAAATTTTTAGAAAAAGACAATAAATTAAAAGTTGAGTTGATATTAAGAGGTCGTGAACGTCAGTATCCGCAGAAAGCTAGAGAAATTGTGGATAATTTTGTGGCTAAACTTAGACAAAAAGAAAATTTATCAATTGAAATAGAACAAGCCTTGACAAATCAAGGTGGAAGATTTACTATAGTGTTAATAAATAAGAAATAATTTCTTGTTATCATCCAGGTGATTTCGCCTGTTTTTTTATCAAATTTATGCCGAAAATAAAGACTCACCGAGCAACCGCTAAGCGTTTTCGCTTAACTGCCGCTAATAAATTAAAGAAAAGAAAATCCGGTCAGGATCATTTTAATTCTCGCGAAACAGGCAATACCAAGCGCGCTAAGCGTTTAGATATTAACGCGGACAAGACTTTAGTAAAAATCATTAAAACCTTAACCCCGTATCGATAGGATGCGGATTTTTAAGTTAATCGTATATGCCCAGAGTAAAAAGAGGAGTTGGCCACAATAAAAAACGCCGCACACTGTTAAAGCAAGTTAAAGGCTATCGGTGGGGTCGCAAAAATCTAATTAAATTAGCCAAAACTGCTCGTACTAAAGCCGGTGCTCACGCTTACCGTGATCGTCGCAAGAAAAAACGCGATCGGCGGGCTTTATGGCAAGTGCAAATTAATGCTTTTGTGCGCGAGTATAATTTTTCTTATTCAAAATTAATGGGCGCTTTAAAAGCGGCCAAGATTGTGGTTGATCGGAAAATTTTAGCTGATTTGGCTATTAATAATAAGAAAGTTTTAGCGGCCTTGTTGTCTCAGCTTAAGAAATAAGCTTATGTCTTTGATTCAAATTGCTCAGATTATTGTTTCCATTCTTCTTATCATCGTCGTTCTCCTTCAAAACCGCGGCGCTGGTCTTGGCAGTGCTTTTGGTGGTACCGGCGGCGTTTATTTGACGAAACGCGGTCTTGAAAAAAAATTATTCATCGCCACCATTGTCTTGGCGGTGCTTTTCTTCGGCTTGTCTTTGGTTAGTGTTTTGCTCTAAGCCGATTTTTATTCTTCCCCTTTCGTCTATTGCCACCCTGTGGATCAATTTTCTCAAAAAATAAATAGTTTTTTTTCCAGAAAGAAAAAAAATTTTTCCCATTTTTTTGTTAATGTTAAAGATTTTATTAAGGAGAAATTTTCAACTAAAGGGAAAAAAAAAGCGCAGACAGAAAGTGATAGAAATCTGGTTTATTCCTTAGCGCCAACCAAGATTCCCAGACGTGAACAGTTAAGACATCTTTTTAAAATTTTAAACCCCAAAGAAAAAATTATTCTTAAGTTGGCTTTTCTCGTTTTTTTAGTCAGTGTTTTCTATTTAGGCTTTTCTTTTTATCAAAAACACCTTATTTTAATACCTGCTAGTGGCGGCACTTATATTGAAGGCTTAGTTGGTTATCCTCAATCCATCAATCCCCTTTATTCTAGTAGCCGTGATGTTGATGCCGATTTATCTCGCTTAATATATTCTCGTTTGTTTGATTATGATGAAAATGGCCGTTTAATGCCGAATTTAGCGTCTACTTGGAAAATTGAAGACGGCGGGAAATCTTATATTATTTCTCTACGTGAAGGAGTGAAGTGGCATAACGGTGAAGATTTAAAGATTGACGATGTTATCTTTACTTTTAACTTGATTAAAAACCCAGAATTTCGTTCTTCCTTGCGCGCCAGCCTGAATGGCGTAGAGATAGAAAGAATTGACGATCATTCGGTCAAATTTTCTCTCAGCGAGCCTTATGCTGATTTCTTAAGTCTTTTAACTTTCGGCATCATGCCGGCAAACATTTGGGAAAATATTTCTCCTGAGACCGCTTCTTTATCAGAATTAAATCTCAAACCGATTGGTTCCGGTCCTTATAAATTTGAATCTTTAATTAAGAGCAAGGGGGGGGAAATTAAAGAATATCATCTGATCGCTAATGATGACTATTATGGGCCTAAACCTTATATCAAGGAGATTATCTTTAAATTTTTTCCTGATTATGTGGAATTGGTGCGCGCTTTAAACGGTAATGAGGTTGATGCCGCCAGTTATATTCCTGATGATTTAAAAAAAGATTTATTAGCTAAGCATTCTTTGGTGATGCATAGTTTGCGCTTGCCTCAAATAAATTCTATTTTTTTCAATCAAGAGAAGAATAAATTTTTAGGCGATATTAAAATACGTCAGGCGTTGGCTTTTGCTATTGATCGCGATTACTTATTTAATGAAGTTTTGGGCGAATCCGCCAGTCGTGCCGACGGCCCTATTATCTCTCCTGATTTTTCCTATACTCCGGACGGTTCTTTTTATAATTTAGATAAAGATAAAGCCGAGCAGCTTTTAGATGAAAGCGGATTTAAGCGAGTAGATGTTAGTCAAGATATGATTGACAATCCCGAGCATAGCCCAGAATTATCAGCCATTATTGCCTATGCTAGTTCCACTCAAATTGCTGCCACCGGTTATTGGCGCGTCGCCCTTAAAGACAAAGAATATCAAGTTTTAGCTTTGAAATTATCAGTGCCTGAGAATGGTAGGATGGATGTGGCTGAGAGTTTAAAGAAAGACTGGGAATTAATCGGCGTCAAAACAATTATTGTGCCGGTAGCGCTTGCCAGCTTAAACGCAGAAATAATTGCTGGTCATAATTTTGAAGCTTTATTGTATGGACAAGTTGTCGGCACGGAGCCTGATGTTGCTCCTTTTTGGCATTCTTCACAAATTGGCGGTCAGGGCTTGAATCTTTCCGGTTATAATAATGCCGAAGTCGATACGCTTTTAATTGAAGCGAGACAGACAGCTGATAATATTAATTTACGTTTTTCTAAGTATAAAAAATTTCAAGAAATTATCAGTAAGGATTTGCCGGTTATTTTCTTATATTCTCCCCGATATACTTATGTTCAGTCCAAGAAAGTTCACGGTTTTAACGGAACGGCTATTAATGAACCGTGTGATCGTTTTGCTGGTTTTAGCCATTGGTATTTAAAAACCAAGAAGCATCTTTCTTGGTAATTATTTTCTATTTATTTTTTCCGGCTAATTTTAAAGTCGGATGCTCTATACTTCATAATTTGGAAACAAAAAAATCAGAATTGTTTTGATTTTCATTTTTTTGTTTTTCCAGAAAAATTTTCATGATTACTCGTTATAAGTCCGGAATTACTACCGGCAAAGATAATGTCGCTAAGGCGCCCTTGAAAACAGATTTGTCGCCAAGGCGCCGATTTCCTGTTCGTTCGCGTCAAGTTTTTCGTCAGAATAACTCTGGCGACTATGTTAAAGTTATTGTTCTGGGCGGACTGGAAGAGGTTGGACGAAACATGACTCTGATTGAATGCAACCGTGAGATTATTATTATCGATATGGGCCTACAATTTCCGGAAGAGGATATGCCCGGCATCGATTATATTATTCCCAATGTCTCCTACTTGCGCGATAAACTTGATTGGATAAAAGGCGTAATTATTACTCATGGCCATTATGATCATATTGGTGGAATTCCTCATATTATGGGGGAGATTGGTAATCCGCCGATGTTTACCGGTAAATTGACGGCCGGTTTGATTCGTAAGCGCCATCAAGAATATAAAACTGCACCTCAGTTAAAAATTAAAGAAATTGACGACAATTCGGTGATTCAGCTCGGCGCCTCTTTCCGTTTGGAATTTACCCGCGTCAACCATTCTATTCCTGATTGTTTTGCTGTGATTGTTAATACGCCTTTAGGCACTATTATGCATACCGGCGACTTTAAAATTGATTTTACCCCGGTAAATGACAAGCCCGCAGATTTACAGCGCATCGCTCAAATTGGCAATCGCGGTATTTTAATGTTGATGTCTGACTCGACCGATGCTACTCATGCTGGTTATCAGCTTTCTGAATCGGCCATCGGTGAAGAAATCGGCAAATTGATTGAAAAAATTAACGGTCGTATTATTATCGGCACTTTTGCTTCTCAAATTAGCCGTGTGCAGAAAATATTAGATTTGGCTAAACGCTACGGTCGTCGGGTTAGTTTGCAGGGGAGAAGCATGAATTCTAATGTCGAAATTGCCCATCAAATAGGTTATTTAAAGTTTGATCCGAAAATTTTAATTAATGACAATGAATTAAACCGTTTGCCGGATAATCAAGTTTTAATCATCGGCACCGGTGCCCAAGGGGAGGACAGTGCTTTTTTAAGCCGGGTGGTAAATGGTGAACACCGCGTTGTTAGTTTAAAACAAGGAGACACTGTCCTGTTTTCTTCTTCGGTTATTCCTGGGAATGAACGCTCAATCCAGAACTTGATGGATATGGTTGTTCGTCAAGGCGCGCACATTATTCATTATCGGATGCTTGATATTCATGCTGGCGGACACGCCAAAGCGGAAGATTTAAAATTAATAATGCGTCTTATTAAACCTGAATATTTTATGCCCATTGAAGCTAATCACTATATGTTGAGGGCACACGCAGAATTAGCAGAACAGGTGGGTATTCCTTCGGATAAAATATTTGTGGCTGATAATGGTCAAGTAGTTTTGTTTCAAAAAGACGGCCGCGGACATTCAGTTGGTCAGCTGACCAAAGAAAGGGTTCCGTCTGATTATGTCATGGTTGATGGTCTTGGTGTCGGTGATGTATCGGAAGTTGTCTTGCGTGATCGTCTAATGATGGCCGGTGACGGTATGATTGTGATTATTGCCACGATTGACGCTAAGACCGGTAATATTATCGGTAATCCTGATATTATTTCGCGCGGTTTTATTTATATGAAGGAAAGTCGGGATTTAATTGAAAAAACCAGAATGAGGGTCAAGAAGATTGTTAAAGACAAAAATCCAATGACGCCAGCAGATGATGATTTTATTAAAAATAAAATTAGAAACGATGTTAGTCAATTTTTATTTGCCCAAACAAAACGCCGACCTATGGTTTTACCGGTAGTGATTAAGGTGTAATTACTATAATTTTATTTTGTTTTTGCGATACTATTGACTTTTTTGCTTAATTATTATATAATTAGTCATACAATTATTTAAAATCATATGAGTATGGAAACCATGACGGGCCAGCCTGAAAATTTATCAAATGAAACTGAGGCGATGGCTACGCCATCAAATGAAGAGGAGCTCGGTCAGCAAAATAAAGATTTGCACGAAGCTTTGGCGGAGGCGCACCTCTCTGAAAGTAGGACTCCTGAAAAAATAGCGGCCGTTTCTGAAGAAATTAAAGAATCTAAATCCCCGGAGGAGATTAAGATGGAAATTAAAAGATTGCAGGCGGAGTATGAAATGAAGAATAAAGCTTGGCAAAGCTTTACTACTATTTCTAGCGCTGATACTGATTTAGGGTCTTTTGGTGGTAGCGCCGAAAGTGTGGCCGAATTAGAAAATAAGTTTCCCGGTATAGGTAAAGTTTTAGAAATGATTAAATTAGCTGAAAAAAAAGGTGATAATGGATTTAAACTTTTTAATTTAAAAACTTGGAAAAATTTTAACAAGGAACCCGAATTGGGAGACGTGGAGATTAAAGCCATTAAAAATTATCTTATTCACGGTGGTATGGGGGAATTTACTAACCCTAACGCTGAGGCAGTCGCCCGTAAAGCTTTAGATAAGTTTTTATCTGAAAATTCTCAAGCCGAAGGGGATGTTGCTAATATTAAACAAGCTATTTGGGGAGAACATGACGATCGTTATTACGAAAGAGCGATTACCGATTTGAATCAGCAGTTGGAGCAAATGAACGAAGCCAAATAAGCTTTTATTAATTAAATATTTCACCTATTATAATTCTTTCGGGTTCTAAGGCGCTATCTCTAAAGCAGTGCCTGAGGTGGCCGAAGGGCTGTCCCGTAAGGGGCGGTTAAAGATCTTTTTTTGTTTTTAGAAGAGGAAAGACCGCTTCCGAATAAATGAAGATTATCTTTATGACTAAAGAAACCAAACAAGCATCAAGTAAGTTTGCTGATTTATTAGAAAAAGACGGAGTAAAAGTGCCACAAGTCGGTGATGTGGTTAAAGGTACGGTTGTGACCGCTTCAAAATCCGAAGTCGTCTTAGATATCGACGGCGTCTTAATGGGTATTGTTCGCGGACCGGAACTTTATGTTGAAGTCGAGGAATATGCTCACCTTAAGCCGGGCGATCAAGTTGAAGCGGCTGTTTTAGAGACGGAAAACGAAGAGGGGCATCTGGAGATGTCTTTCCGTCAGGTTGGACAAGAGAAGGCTTGGCAGAATTTACGAGAGGCTTTTAAAGAGAAAACTACCGTTAAAATCCGCATCATTGATGCTAATAAAGGCGGACTTCTAGCTCGCTATTGCCAGATAAACGGATTTTTACCGGTTTCCCAATTAGCTCCTGAAAATTATCCGCGCATTAGCGGTGGTGATAAGAGTAAGATTTTGGAAAAATTAAAGACTTTTGTCGGCCAAGATTTTGAAGTTAATGTTATTACTTTAAATGAAGAAGAAAATAAGATTATTTTTAGCGAAAAAGATGTGTGGAATAAGAAGCAGAAGCCGGCTTTAGATCGTTATCACGTCGGCATGGTTGTTGATGGACGCATTACCGCTATCACTAATTTTGGAGTTTTCTTAAATTTTGACGACGGCATGGAGGGTTTAATTCATATTTCAGAAATTGCTTGGCAGCGCATCGATTCTCCCAATGAATTATTTAAAGTCGGCGATCGTATTCAGGCAGAAATTGTCAGCATTGACGGCAGTAAAATTTTTTTAAGCTCAAAAAAATTACAGAAAGATCCTTGGCAGGAAGCCAGCGCTAAATATAGCGTCGGCCAAGTGGTTAAGGGGGTAATTGTTAAAGTCAACCCTTTCGGATTATTTGTTAAGCTGGATGAGGAAATTCACGGCTTAGCCCATATTAGTCAGTTAAAGTTAGGCCCAAAAGAAAAAATTGGCGAATTGTTTAACGCCGGCGAAGAAAAATATTTTGAGATTGTTAGCATTTCTCCATCTGAACATCGCTTGGGCTTAAAATTAGCTGAAGATGATGGTAAAAAGGAATCGGTAACTGAGAAAAAAACAAGCAAAGATAAGAAAGAAAACGATTTATAATCTAATGAAGAATCTATTACTGATAAAAATTAAAAGAATCACACATACTAATCTTTTACGAAGGGGCTCCTCGTTTTTGAGGAGCGTTTTTGTCGATGTCGATTGTCAAAAAGACTTTGCCGTTATATAATGGGAATATTATTCTAGTAAAAATATGAAGAATTTAGCAAAAAATTTCTTAGTTTTCTTTATAATATTTTTAGCGATGGCCGCTATTTTTAGTACTTTTTCGAATAATAGTGAAAGCGTTAAGGTTGGTATTGAGACAATGATACAAGAGTTGAATCAGGATCAAATAAAATCTTTGTCTGTTAGCGGAGATACGGTAAAAATTGAACTAAAGGACGGCAGTCGACAGACTGTTCGCAAGGAAAGCGGTGAAAGCCTTTCCTCTCTTTTAAGTAATTTTCAAATTTCACCGGATAAACTAAATCAGGTTGCCATTAATGTTCAGGAGCCGTCGGGTTGGTTATATTGGTTGGGGGAACTTTTACCTTTTATTTTACCGCTTTTCTTTTTGGGTCTTTTCTTTTTCTTGATGATGCGCAGCGCTCAAGGCATGAATAATAAGGCGATGAATTTTGGACAATCTAATGCCAAGGAATTTGACCTTAATAATAAAAATCAGGTTACGTTTAAAGACGTGGCCGGAGTAAAGGAGGCTAAAGAAGAGTTATATGAAGTGGTAGAGTTTTTAAAATATCCAAAGAAATTTCAAGATTTGGGAGCGCGTATTCCTAGAGGGGTCTTACTTTTAGGCGGTCCCGGTACTGGCAAAACTTTATTGGCTCGCGCTGTTGCCGGTGAGGCTAAAGTTCCTTTCTTTCATATGTCCGGTTCCGAGTTTGTGGAGATGTTTGTCGGGGTTGGCGCTTCCCGCGTGCGCTCACTTTTCCAGAAAGCGAAGAAGCATTCTCCCTGCATTGTTTTTATTGATGAAATCGATGCCGTTGGCCGTCGCCGTGGCTCTGGTTTAGGGGGTTCCCATGATGAAAGAGAGCAGACATTGAATCAAATTTTAGTGGAGATGGACGGCTTTGAGGCTACTCAAAATATTATTGTGATTGCCGCCACTAATCGTCCCGATGTTTTAGACCCGGCCTTGTTGCGTCCGGGGCGTTTTGATCGCCAAGTGGTTATAGATCGTCCCGACCTGAAAGATAGAGAAGAAATTTTAAAGGTGCATTCCCAAAAGAAACCTTTAGCTAAAGAAGTTGATTTAAAAAGAATCGCTGAACGTACCCCCGGTTTTTCCGGTGCCGATTTGGCGAATCTTTTAAATGAGGCTTCTATATTAAGTGCCAGAAAGAACAAAAAAGTAGTTGAGATGGAAGAACTGTTTTCTGCGATTGAGAAAGTTATGATTGGCCCAGAGCGTAAGAGTCGGATTATTAGTGACAAGGAAAAAAAGATAACCGCCTATCATGAAGCCGGTCATGCTTTGGTGGCTCATTTTTTGGTTAACAGCGACCCCGTCCAGAAGGTGTCTATTATTGCTCGCGGTCAAGCCGGGGGCTACACTTTAAAAGTTCCGGTTGAAGACCGTTATTTCCACTCACGCACTGATTTCATCGATGAAATCGCCGTACTTTTAGCCGGTCATCTGGTTGAAAAAGAAATTTTCGGAGAGGTTACTACCGGTGCGACTTCAGATTTACGTCAGGCTACTTTAGTTGCCAGGAGTCTGATTACTGATTACGGCATGAGTGATCTCCTTGGTCCTCGCACTTTTGGCCAGAAAGAAGAATTAATTTTCTTAGGACGGGAGATTCATGAGCAGAGAGATTATAGCGAAAAAATAGCCGAGCAAATTGATATTGAAATACTAAATTTTATCAATCAAGCTTCAGTTAAGGCAAAGGAGGTACTGGCGCGCCATCGGGATAAGTTGGAAAAAGTCGCTCAAGCTTTGCTCACCCAAGAGACTTTAGAAAAGGAAGCCTTTGAGGCTTTAGTTGGCCCAGCAGCTTCTTTGGAAAATAAGGAGGCATAGGCTGAAATTTGACTAATATTCTTTTTTAGTTATACTAAAAATAGAGATTAAATAAGTCTATTTCTTTATATTTTTTGAATTTTAAAATATATGGCTAATCCTAAAAAAAGAAAAGCAAGAAGCGCTGTTCGGACCAATCGGGCTCATCTGGCTTTAAAAAAAACAAGCTTAAATAAATGTCCGAAATGTGGAAAAGCTAAAAAACCTCATACTGTTTGCAATTTTTGCGGAACTTACCGCGGTCGTCAAGTGTTAAAAATTGAAGCCAAAGCTGTTAAAAATAAGAAATAGTCTATGTCTAATCGCCATTTAGCACGTACTATCGCCTTGCAGACTTTATTTGCTTGGGATTTCAATGGTAAAAATGGCCAGAATACCGCTTCTTTGATGCGCGATAATTTTGTTAATTTTGCGCCTAATTTTGATGATGGCGGTTTTGTTAATGAATTAGTCAATGGCGTTATTGATAATTTGCCCGAGATTGATTCTTTAATTGTTAAGTATGCGACTGAATGGCCTTTAGACCAAATTACAACAATTGACCGCAATGTTTTGCGTTTAGGTATTTTCGAATTAGTTTATACGGCTATTCCTCCGCGAGTGGCTATTAATGAGGCGATTGAAGTTGCTAAGAGTTTTGGCGGGGACGCTTCCGGTAAATTTATTAATGGTGTGTTGGGAGCGATTTATAATGATTGGCCTGAGGAAGAAAAGAAGAAGCGTGATAACCATTGGGGTAAAGCGGAGACAGCAAGCAATGGTTCATCTGACGGAATAGACGCCTCCAATCCAGAACCACTTGAGGTGGCGACGGAGTAATTTGTCTACACTTTTAAAGTCCGCATAAGCGGGCTTTTATTTAATAGTTATGAAGCAGTATGGCGGCGCCTAGTTTAAAAAGGTGCCTCGATTCTGCCTCGTAACCGAGAAATTTATGCCCGAATTATCTAATTTAGAAAAGACTTTAGGTTGTAAATTTAAAAATCAAGAAATTCTGCGCCAGGCGATGGTTCACCGCTCATATTTAAATGAACACCCTGAGTTTGCCGGCCAGCACAACGAGCGTTTAGAATTCTTGGGTGATGCGGTTTTAGAAATAGTAGTCACGGAGTATTTATTTCTTAATTATCCCGATACGCCTGAGGGGGATTTAACTAATTGGCGCGCCTCTTTAGTTAACGCTAAAATGCTTTATCTTATTGCGATGGAACTTGGGCTTGAAGAATATCTCTATCTTTCTCGCGGTGAAGCTAAGGATAAGAATAAAAAATCACGCCACTATATTTTAGCTAATGCTGTCGAGGCTTTAATTGGCGCTATTTATATTGATCAGGGTTTGGCAATAGCTAAAGCGTTCATTTTAGACAAAATCGTGGTAAAGCTTCCTGAAATTTTAAAAACTCAAGCCTATCTTGACCCAAAATCTCGTTTTCAAGAACAAGCTCAGGACAAACGCGGTATTACTCCTCGCTATGAAATTATCAGCGAGGAAGGGCCTGACCATGCTAAAATATTCACCGTCGGCTTGTATTTGGACAATGAATTTATAACAAGCGGTAGTGGTTCCTCTAAGCAAGAAGCGCAAGTTGACGCCGCCGCCAAAGGCTTAAAAATTTTTAATTGGTAGTTTTAGATTTTAAAAACCGGTGCGGGGTGATTAATAATTTTTAATTTTAAATTAATTTTATGGAGATAAGACAAATTTTAGAAGAAGTTGCTCGTTGTCAAAATTCTGATTTGCATTTAGTTTTTGGAATGCCGCCGATAGCGCGTAAAGATGGGCAGCTTGTGCCTTTTTCCGATAGTAACGGAGTGGTTTATACCCCTCTTTCTGATTTAGAATTGGAACAGGTAGCGGCTGATTTACTTAGTCAAGAGCAGCGGCAGAAACTTAAAGAAAAGAAAGATTTGGATGCGGCGGTTTCTGTCGGAAATGCTCGTTTTAGGCTTAATTTTGCTTTTGATCGTGGTCATTTAAAAGTGGTGGCAAGGGTTATTAGTGAAAGCCGGCCCACTTTAGATGATTTAGGCATGCCTGCTTCGATTGCCGATCTTTTGAATTCACCCCAAGGACTAATATTAGTTACCGGTCCGACCGGTTGTGGCAAGTCAACAACGCTTGCTGCCATGATTAATCATATTAATAGCCAGAGAAACGTCCATATTTTAACTCTTGAGGATCCGATAGAATATATTTTTACTTCCGACAAGAGCTTGATTTCCCAACGTCAGTTGGGTGAAGACATGCTGTCTTTCGCTGCTGGATTGAAACACGCCTTACGCCAAGACCCGAATGTTATCATGGTCGGTGAAATGAGGGATTTAGAAACAATCGCTGCCACCGTTACCTTGGCAGAAACCGGGCACTTAGTTTTAGCCACTCTTCATACTTATAGTGCCGCCCAGACCATTGATCGTATTATAGATGTTTTTCCTCCTCATCAGCAGGCGCAGATACGTTCTCAGCTTTCTACGATTTTATCGGCGGTTATTTCTCAAAGATTGCTTCCTAGAATTTCCGGGGGGCGCGTGGCGGCCAGAGAAATAATGTTGAGAAATAGCGCGATCGCCAACTTAATTAGGGAAAATAAGATTCCTCAGATAAAATCAGTGATAGAAACAAATATACAGCAGGGTATGACGACTATGGACAGACATCTAAAGCAGCTTTATCAGGCCGGAGAGATTGATCGGGAGACGGCTTTAAATTATATGGAAGAAAGTGGTTTTCTTGATGCTTAAGAATTGAAGCACTGTCTCTATTTTGGGGGTTATAAATATTGATAAAAAGGTTGAAAATAAGCCTTTTTATAGGGCTTGACAATATTTTTAAAAGTTCTATAATTAGTAGCAGTTTTCATAAACAGCCTATGAGTATTTATTTTAAAGTCAATAAATTTAAGCGGTTATAAATATTTGCTTTTTTTGCGATTATTTTAAACCGCGCCAGCCGCGGTTTTTTGAACCTCTAAAATAAATTTCTAAATTAAATATTTACTTGCCCTTATCAGTTCGCTGGTAATGGCAACGAATATTTAATTGCCCTTTAACAGTTAAATATTTTTTTGTCGTTTTTTAACAAAAAAGCGAACCGTTTACCGTCGGTTTATTTGCAATTTCCGGGCGGTAAATTAAAAAATCGCGTTCGCGAAGGAACGCGTCCACTTTTGAAAACAAAAGTGTGGGAAAATCTCGTAAAGAGTGTATGGCGGATGCCTAGACATAAGAAAACGAAGAAGGACGTAGCAGCCTGCGATAAGCTGCGGTGAGGTGGCAAGCAACCTTTGACCCGCAGATCTCCGAATGGGGAAACCCACTCCGTTGTTGACGGAGTAAGCGCTGCCGTTTGGTGGCGCTGGAAGACCCGGCAAACTGAAACATCTTAGTAGCCGGAGGAAAAGAAAACAAAAGTCATTCCCTTAGTAGTGGCGAGCGAACGGGGAGGAGCCTAAACCTGCCGAACTGCGGTTTTGATCCAGCTTGCTGGGGAGAAATCAGAAGGTTCTAGAACTATATGTTCCGCAGGGGTTGCAAGACAGCATGTCTGTTCTCTAGATTGAACAGAGCAGAGTCATAAAAAATAATCTTTAGCAGAAGCGAGTTGGAAAACTCAGCCAGAGTGGGTGATAGCCCCGTAAGCGAAAAGGATTATTTCTCTGTCGTGCTTATTCTTAAGTAGTGCGGGACTCGTGAAATCCCGTATGAATCCGGGTCGACTATGACCCAAGGCTAAATATTTCTTATGATCGATAGTGAACCAGTACCGTGAGGGAAAGGTGAAAAGCATCCCGAGAGGGAGGTGAAATAGTACCTGAAACCATATACTTACAAAGAGTCGGAGCCGCGCTTGCGCGGTGACGGCGTGCCTATTGAAGAATGAGCCAACGAGTTTGTTCTATGTGGCTTACATAATCTCCTCCGGAGAGTATGTGTAGTGAAAGCGAGGGTTAATAGCCCGCATTGCACTTCACTTTTACGCATTAAGCAATTAGTGCGTTAAAGTGAAGTACACGTCGCATGGACAAGACCCGAAGCCGGGTGATCTAACCATGTCCAGGTTGAACTCTGTCGAAAGGCAGAGGAAGGACCGAACCCACGAGCCGTGCAACACTCGGGGATGAGAGGTGGTTAGCGCAGAAATTGTAATCGAACTCGGCAATAGCTGGTTCTCCTCGAAATAGTTTTTGGACTAGCCTCGAGTGCTGACTGCGGGGGGTAGAGCACTGGATGAGGGCGGGTCGCAAGATACCGTCTTCAATCAAACTCCGAATACCCGTAGGTGCAGCTCGGGAGTCAGACCATGGGCGCTAAGGTTCATCGGTCAAAAGGGAAACAGCCCAGACCACAATCTAAGGTCCCTAAATATAAGCTAAGTGTAAAAGGTGGTGTTGTGACCGCGACAATTAGGAGGTTGGCTTAGAAGCAGCCATCCTTTAAAGATAGCGTAATAGCTCACTAATCAAGTTGTTTCGCGCCGAAAATTTACCGGGGCTAAGCATATTACCGAAGATGTGGACTCTATGATTTATCGTAGAGTGGTAGAGGAGCATTCTCTTCAGCGTTGAAGTCGTGTCGTGAGGCATGGTGGAGCGGAGAGAAGTGAGAATGTTGGCATGAGTAGCAGAAAGGCGGGTTAAAATCCCGCCCACCGAAAATCTAAGGTTTCCTGGGCAACGAGAATCGACCCAGGGTTAGTCGATCCTAAGGTGTATCTAATGTAGTGTTAGAATAACCGATGGAAGAGCTGGTTAATATTCCAGCACTACTGTGTTTTTCCGAAGGAGGGACGCGGTTCTAAAGTTTGAGCGGGCACTGGTATGTCCGTTGGGGGTTTCAAGAGGCGGCCTAGGCAAATCCGGGCCAACAGCTTCAAGAAACAGCCAGAAGATGAAGTCGCAAGATGGAGTCAATTCAAGTGGCAGAGCCGACGAGAAAAACTTCTAGGGCTAAGGGCACAGTATCCGTACCGTAAACCGACACAGGTAGATGAGGCGAGAAGCCTAAGGTGTACGAGAGAACCTTCGCTAAGGAACTCGGCAAAACAGCGGCCGTAATTTCGAGATAAGGCCTGCCCTGCGCAAGCAGGGCCGCAGCTAAAGAGCTCAAGGGACTGTTTATCAAAAACACAGCTCTCTGCTAACTCGCAAGAGGATGTATAGAGGGTGAGGCCTGGCCAGTGTCCGAACGTTAAGAGGAGAGGTTAGCCCTTCGGGGCAAAGCTTTGAATCCAAGCGCGGATGAACGCCGGCGATAACTATAATCGTCCTAAGGTTTTGCGGTTTATCATATAGACCGCAAAAGACTGGGACGATTATAAATTGATAAATAACAAAGTTCGTTGCCTAGCTATGGCGAAAGCCATGGTTGTCTAAAATACTCAGTAAAATGCGTGAAAATCCTCAAAAGATCAAAAGTACTCGGGGTGTCTACTCCAGTAAAAATCTCTTGATACACGGGGCAAACGCGCAGGATTAATAATCCTCAGAGACTTAAAAACTGAGACTCTAAAATATGAAGGTGAATCCCTATTGGGTTAGCGGATTTGTTGATGGTGAGGGTACATTTTATGTTGGCATTAATCATAACGATTCGATGAAATCTGGTTTTCAAGTATTACCGGAATTCAGAGTTGTCCAACATGAGAAAGATATCAAAGTGTTATATGCGCTTAAGACTTATTTCGGAGCTGGCGTCGTCAGAGTAAATCATGACACGCGTCAGGAACTTCGAATAAGATCGTTAGACCATATAAACAGATATGTCATCCCCCACTTCGATAAATATCCGCTCCTAACTCAAAAGAAATTTGATTATTTCAAGTTTAAGGAGATTATAAAGTTGATGAATTCCGGTCAACATTTGACCATTGAAGGCATCAAACATATCATCACTATCGCTTCAAGAATGAACAGGCAGAATAAAGAATCAGCGCCGTTTATCTTAGAAGCATTAAACTCATATCACGAGTAAGATAAAGTCCATTCTTAATAGAAATATTAAGTAAGTGAAGAGCGAAATTCCTTGTCGGGTAAGTTCCGACCTGCACGAATGGCTTAACCACTTGAGCACTGTCTCAGCGAAGGACTCGGTGAAATTGCAAGACGAGTAAAGATGCTCGTTAACCACAGTTGGACGAAAAGACCCCGTGAAGCTTTACTACAACTTGATATTGAATTAGGAATATGTATGTTCAGAATAGGTGGGAGCCTTCGGGCAACAGTGAGATACCACCCTTGCCTATTTTTAATTCTTACCCCGCATAGCGGGGGACAGTTTCTGGCGGGTAGTTTGTCTGGGGCGGATGCCTCCCAAAATGTAACGGAGGCGTTTACAAAGGTTGGCTATCCCGGAATGGAAACCCGGGAGATAGTGTAAAGGCATAAGCCAGCTTTACTGCGAGACTTACCGGTCAAGCAGTCGCGAAAGCGGAACTTAGTGATCCGACCATTCAATATAGAATGGTGGAAGCTCATCGGATAAAAGCTACTCCGGGGATAACAGGCTAGTCAGGTCCAAGAGTCCACATCGACGACCTGGTTCGGCACCTCGATGTCGGCTCGTCGCATCCTGGGGGTGGAAAAGCTCCCAAGGGTTGGGCTGTTCGCCCATTAAAGCGGCACGCGAGCTGGGTTCAGACCGTTTAGCAGCTAATAATATTGGCTATTAAACGCTCTGAATCCAGAGGTAAGACATCATATACGGCGGCAATATCGAGTAATTGATATTGGCATAAAAAGCTGACTCATATCGATGGAATCCTAACAGGCAATAGAAAATTAACCTGTCATATGTTAGGATAATATCGAGGGAAGTCGCTTATGTTAAAATTAATGCAAACTCAATTAGCTTACTTAGCAGGATTTATCGATGGTGATAGTAGTATTTATGTAAGATTGAAACCGAATGATACTTATCGTTTATCATTATGGCTTTCAGATTGCTTCTTACATAGCTCTCTTTCAATCAGCCAAAGATGAAAAAAATTTCCAAAAATTTGTAACTTGTTAAGTTGTGGCTATTTGCGTAAGAGAAAAGACGGAATATTAGAATATATTATCAATCGCAAATTAGAAGAAATTTTTAGAAAAAAAGATTTAGTAAAAAATATCAAAGATTTTTCTAAATTAATGGATTTAATCAATAAGTTTGTAAAGATAAATTATTCTAAAAAACGCAGCAAACATAAGTTGACCCCGTAGAGACTAAACGTCGGCCTCCTGAAAGCGTTTCAGGATGAAAGCATAGTCCATGCACTTAGTAATAAGTGAAAACATGCGTAAGACAGGTCGGTCTCCTATCCACTGTGGTCGTGGAAACTTGAAGAGGCCCTTCCTTAGTACGAGAGGACCAGGAAGGACGAAGCTCTAGTGTACCTGTTGTTCTACCAAGGGCATTGCAGGGTGGCTACCTTCGGTTAAGATAAGCGCTGAAAGCATCTAAGCGCGAAGCTGTCTCTAAGATTAGGTTTCACAGACTGGTTAAAGAATATGACCTTGATAGGCTGTATGTGTAAGTCCAGTAATGGATTGAGCAAAGCAGTACTAATAAGTCGTCAGATTTTCCCACACTTTTGTTTTTCAAATAAAACTCTTCGAAAACCCATAAAAAGACGCCATTGTTCTGGTGGTTAAAGCGGAGGGGTCACACCTGATCCCTTCCCGAACTCAGAAGTTAAGCCCTCCAGCGCCGATGATACTTGGGCCTGAGCCCTGGGAAAGTAGGTCGCCGCCAGAACAATGGTGTTTTTTATGGGAAACTTAGAAGCTATTTAAAAAACGCCGGTAAATCCGGTGTTTTTTTCTTGGCTTTATTTTCATTTATTCGTATAATGTTAATAATATCAATTTTTAAAAGTAAATTAATATGACCTTAATAAAATCAATCTCCGGAATTCGCGGAACTATCGGCGGTCGACCTGAAGAAAATTTAACCCCTTTGGATTTAGTAGCTTTTCTTTCCGCTTATGCTCAGCAATTAAAGCAAAAATTCCCTAAATTTGGAGATTTATCTGTGGTTTTGGGTCGTGATGGCCGTATCAGCGGCCCCTTATTACATCAATTAGCCAGCTCGGTTTTACGTTTTAACGGCATATCCGTACTAGATGTTGGTTTAGCGACAACACCTACTGTAGAGATGGCTGTTATCAGGGAAAAAGCTCAAGGCGGTATTATTCTTAGCGCCTCCCATAATCTTCGCCAGTGGAACGCGCTCAAATTATTAAATGAAAAAGGTGAGTTTCTAAACGCTGAAGACGGAGAAGCTATTTTGACCTTAGCTAAGAATTCCGCTTTTATTTATGCCGATATTGATTCTCTGGGTAGAGAGATAAAAGTTAATGATGCCCTGGAAAGCCACATAGCGGCGATTACGGCGTTAAAGTTGGTGAGGACTCAGGATATTGCCAAACGTAATTTTAAAATTGTCGTCGACGGCATTAATTCGGTTGGTGCTTTAGCGATTCCCACACTGTTAGAAAGTTTAGGCGTGAAAGATATCGAAATAATTAATGGTGATATTAATGGTGAGTTTGCTCATAATCCTGAGCCATTAGATCAATTTCTGGAAGAAATTAAGCAAAGAGTCGTAAATATCGGCGCTGATTTAGGTATCGTGGTCGATCCCGACGTCGATCGCCTAGCTTTTATTGATGAAAAAGGGAAGATGTTTGGTGAAGAATATACTCTAGTGGCGGTGGCAGATTATGTTATGCATGATTATTGCCCGTGTTTTTACCAAAAAATTTCTGTCTCTAATTTATCTTCTTCGCGAGCTCTTAAAGATATCACTGAAAAGAGGGGTGGCGCCTATTATGCCGCCGCTGTCGGCGAGGTGAATGTGGTGAACAAGATGAAGGAAACGGGAGCGGTTATCGGCGGTGAGGGTAATGGCGGCGTGATTTATCCGGAATTACATTACGGTCGAGATGCCTTGGTTGGCACCGCTTTATTTTTAAGTTTCTTAGCCCAAGAAGGAGTTAGTGTTTCAGAGTTGAAAAGGCGGTATCCACAATATCAGATGATTAAAGACAGAATTGATCTTAACCAGGAAACAGATGTTAAGGCTTTATTGATAAAAATTAAAGAGCATTATCAGGGAGAACAAATCAATGATATGGATGGGCTGAAGATTGATTGGCCCGATTCCTGGGTGCATTTACGCGCTTCTAACACGGAACCAATTATCAGAATTTATGCGGAGGCGAATACTTATGAAGAAGCTTCTCGGCGAGTTCAAAAGATTAAAGAAATTATTGCTTAAAATAAAAAGCCGGATTCCCAAAGGAGAAAAGCCAAGAAATGTTTGTGCCCATATTTTTACGCTCAATTCTATTGATGTGAGCAGAAAAAAGAAGTTGAAGCCTTAAAGATGAAAGTAATTAAAAATTAAGGTAATAACCATTTTTATGGTGTTTCAGCTGCATAATAGATTCAGGCCGGAAAAATGGTTGGTAGAATTAGCGGTTTTTGCCAAATTATTCTTTGTTTTCATGGTACTATGGTTTTTAGATTTCATATTTTTGTATAATATTAAAATAAATTTGTTAATATTCTCTAATTTTTCAGGGTAGTAATTTTGGGTCGGTAATGCTAAAATATTAATATATAAAGTAAGAAAAATTGTTGTTATGAAGACAAAAATCATTATTTTAGCGGCCGGTAAGGGCACGCGTATGGGCTCAGATTTGCCAAAAGCATTGGTTCAGCTTGATGGTCGGCCGATGATTATTCATTTAATTGAATCGGTTGTTGCTTCTAATATTGATGATTTACCCATTGTCGTGGTTTCTCCGGATAATAGAGAAATAATTAGTAAGGCGCTAGCGGAGTATAACTGTGATTATGTTATCCAAGAACAACCGTTAGGGAGCGGCCATGCGGTCGCTTGTGCCCGTCAAAAAATTCCAGCAAATACAGATAATGTAATCGTCTTGTATTGCGATCATCCTTTTATAACGGCCAAGTCAATTAAAAATTTTGGAGAATTTATTACTGACGCCGTGACGATAATGCCGACCGAATTAGGCGATTATGATGATTGGCATCAGATTTTTTTTCACTGGGGAAGAATCGTTAGGGACAATAAAAATGAGATTGAAAAAATTATCGAATTTAAAGACGCTTCGCCTGAAGAGATTAAAATTACGGAAGTTAACCCCGGCTTTATGTGTTTTAATAATAAATGGCTGTGGGATAATATTGATTTTCTTGATAATAACAACGGATCAAAAGAATATTATTTAACCTCACTAGTAGCAATGGCTTTTAAGCAGGGACGCAAAATTGGAACAATAAATATTGAGCCTCGTGAGGCGATGGGTATTAACAGCCAGGAAGAGCTGGCAATTGCCGAGAGTTTAGTCTCTTAAATATGCGCCGGATTTTAGATTTACATCTTCATTCTCGTTATTCTCGCGCCTGTTCGCCGCGTTTGACGTTGGTTAATATTGCCCAAACAGCGCAAACAAAAGGAGTTGATATTATTGCCACCGGAGATTTTACCCATCCCGCTTGGTTTGAGGCAATTTCCAAAGAACTAGAAGAAATTGGTAACACCGGTCTTTATCATTTGAAAGATGGTTCTAGCAAAACTCTTTTTTTATTAAGCACAGAAGTGTCCTTGGTGTATAAAGACGGCGGCAAGGTCAGGAGGCTGCACCTGGTCGTCCACGCTCCAAATTTAGAGGCGGTTAAAGAATTAAAGGAAAAACTTGGCGCTTCCTATAATATCCGTTCAGACGGTCGGCCCATTTTAGGCATAAGCGCTCCAGATTTTGTTAAGCTCTGTTTACATATCCATCCACAATTTTTAGTTTACCCTGCTCATATTTGGACGCCTTGGTATGCCGTGTTCGGTTCCAAGTCCGGTTTTGATTCTTTAGAAGAGTGTTTTCATGAACAGACGGAGTTTATCTATGCTTATGAGACGGGTCTGTCTAGTGACCCGGAAATGAATTGGCGCCTAAGCGCTCTTGATAAATTAACATGTTTGTCCAACTCCGATGCCCACAGTCTGGAAAATATTGGTCGCGAAGCCAATGTCATGGAACTGACAAGCGCTAGTTATGAGAATATTTATCAAATAATTAAAGGGAACAAGCGCCTAGTGGCTGGCGATGTTGAAGGCATGATTGAGACTATTGAATTTTATCCGGAGGAGGGTATGTATCATCTTGATGGCCATCGTGATTGTCATTTTAGCTGCAATCCAGAAGAAAGCCGGCGCCTACATAATCTTTGCCCACACTGTGGCCGACCATTGATTATCGGCGTTTCTAGCCGTGTGGCGGAATTAGCTGATCGCCCTTTAGGATTTAAGCCTGATAAGGCAGTACCTTTTCGACGTCTGGTTGAATTAGATAAAATCATCGCTGAATCTTTACAAGTCAAGAATCGTAAATCAATAAAAGTTAACATCGTCTATCAAGAGTTGATTAAAAAATTCTATTCAGAGCTTTCGATTTTAATGGATTTAGACTTAACAATTTTAAAAAGCGATTACCCTGTAGTGGCTGCTGGTATTGAGCGCGTCCGCCAAGGGCAGCTTACTATTATCCCCGGATTTGATGGGCAGTATGGATTAATACAAGTTTTTCCTGATAATTTTTTCAAGTTGAAAACTTTATTTTAAAAATATATGAGAAGAATTATTTCGCAAATTATCATTCTCGTATTATTCCTTTTTCTCACGGTTTTTGCTTCTGTCTGGTTTGAAGATACCGGTGGTTATGAAAACACCGAGACAACCAGATCGCAATCAATTTTATGGTTTAGTAAGGCGGCGCAAAAGACTCGGCAGATGATTAACGGTTTAGCCGATATCGCCGTTCCTTCGGCTTCGGAAACCGTAAAAGAAAATAAGAGAGATAGCGTCGTCGCTGCTGAAGCCGTTTCAAACTTAGAAGAGTTTACTCAAGATTTAGGTTCAATGGCAAGCGCTTCGACTCTTGATAGCTTTAATTCTGATAGTAATTTTAGGCAATTTTTAGCCAATTTTTTTAGCAAAGCCCCTTCTTTATATTTTGATACAAAGGTCTATAGCAATGGTTGGCGTAATTTCTGGTCTTTATATTGGCTAGAATACAATAATTTGAGGCCGGAACAACCTTAAGTAGCTATTAAAAAAGTATTTTTTATAGTATAATAATTGAGCCACACTGAGTGTTTATCGATATTTTAGGAAGGGTTTAGCGGCGGTGTGTTATCATTCATTTATTAATAAAGTAATTTGCGTCTACGGGCGGATAGCCGGCGGCTGCCGTTATGACGCTATATTTATGCCTAAAGAAAAAAAGGCGGTGATTGTCAAAGAAGAAACCGCTAACTATATGGTTAATGATAAGAAAGCGGAGGCGGCGGCCAATGCGATGGAACAGATTAAGACAAAATTTGGCGAAGGGGCGATTATGAAATTTGGCGAGGTTAGAAAAACTAATGTAGACGCCATCTCTACCGGTTGTTTGTCTTTAGATATTGCTTTCGGTATCGGTGGTGTCCCCCGTGGTCGTGTTATTGAAATTTTTGGTCCAGAATCATCTGGGAAGACCACATTGGCTCAGCATATTGTGGCAGAGGTGCAGAAATTAGGGGGAATTGCCGCTTTTGTGGACGCTGAACATGCTTTGGATCCAGATTACGCGGCTAGAATCGGAGTCAATATTAATGAGCTGCTTATTTCTCAGCCAGATTCCGGCGAGCAGGCTTTGGATATTGTCGAAACACTAGTTCGCTCTAATGCTGTTGACATTATTGTTGTAGATAGTGTCGCCGCCTTAGTGCCGCAAAAGGAAATTGAAGGCGAGATGGGCGATCAGCACATGGGCCTGCAAGCGCGTTTGATGAGCCAAGCTCTGCGCAAACTAACCGGGATAATTGCCAAGACTAAAACTAGTGTTATTTTTATTAATCAAATACGTAATAAAATTGGTGTCTTTTTTGGTAATCCCGAGACTACAACTGGCGGTAATGCTTTGAAATTCTACTCTTCCGTCAGGGTGGAAGTCCGTCGCGCTGCTCAAATTAAGCAGGGAGAGAATATTATTGGTAATCGGGTTAAAGTGAAGATTGTAAAAAATAAAGTGGCCGCTCCTTTTAAAACTTGTGAATTTGACATCATGTATAATGAGGGCATTTCCATGGCCGGTGATTTGGTTGACGCTGGTGTTGAGTATGGAGTCATTAAAAAGACCGGAAATTCCTATACTTTTGGGGATATAAAATTAGGAGTCGGACGCGAAAATGCTAAAAAAACAATTAAGGAAGACGATAAGCTACAGGCTTCTTTGCGCAAGGCCATATTAGCTGAGGTTAAAAGCAAAGAAATAGAATCAACCAGCACTACTAAGAAATAATTTTTATCATTACGGATGTCTTGGCAGCGGGCGTCCATTTTTGTACGCTATGACTTATATTTTATCTGTCGGTGGTTCCCTGATTGTTCCCGCCACCGGGATCGATATTAATTTTTTAAAATCTTTCCGTCGTTTTGTGCTTAAACGTTATGACGCTTCCGATCGTTTGATTATTGTCGCTGGTGGCGGGGTCACCGCCAGACAATATGTTCAAGCGGCTGCCGCCGTAGAGACGGTTCCTGAAGATGACCAGGATTGGTTGGGAATACATGCTACCCGCCTTAATGCTCATTTACTGAGAATTTTATTGAAAGATGTCGCCTATCCAGAAATAATCACTAATCCTGATAAAGCTTTACACACCCGTTCCCGGGTTATTGTGGCCGGTGGTTATCGTCCCGGCTGGTCGACCGATTACGTTGCGGTTTTATTAGCTAATAAATATAAAGCTAAAACGGTAATTAATCTTTCCAATATTGATTATGTTTATAATCAGGATCCTCGCCGTTATCCAGATGCCAAAATTATAAAAAAGATAAATTGGGATGATTTTCGTCAGATTGTTGGCAATGAGTGGCACCCGGGCTTAAATGCCCCCTTTGACCCGATAGCGGCGCGTTTGGCGCAATCTTCTCGATTGCGGGTAGTGATTCTCAATGGTCGTAATTTTGTTAATTTAAATAAATTTTTTGATAATAAAGTTTTTAAAGGCACAATTATCCAGTGAGCTGATTAGGGCTTAAACAAAAAATAAAAAAGAACCAACAAATGGTTCTTTTTTTATCGCTTTTTTTATTTTATTTGGTTTCGTAGTAATTGGAAGACTTCTTCAATTGTGCCCTGGCCATTAACACTAATTAGGCGTTTTTGGCGAGCATAGAAATCAAGTAAAGGGCGAGTCTGTTCGCTATAGAGGCGGAGACGATTTTTAACGGTCTTTTCATTATCATCGCTGCGGCCAGATTCTTGTCCGCGCAATTTTAGTCTTTCCATTAATTCTTTTTCTTCTACCTCCAAGTTTAAAACTAACGGGAGAGCCTTTGCGGTAAGGAGTGCGTCTAGATTTTTTGCCTGAGCCATTGTTCTGGGATATCCGTCAAAAATAAAACCGTCTCCTTGGCTGTTTTGTGTGATTTTATCTTTAACAATAGCATTGACGATGCTGTCGTCTACTAATCCCCCTTGGTCCATTATTTTTTGCACTTTTTGTCCGATTTCAGTTTGACGGGAAATTTCTTCCCGCAATAGCGCTCCTGTAGAGAGGTGGTGTAAATTGAATTCATTGGCTATCTTTTGTGCCTGTGTCCCCTTGCCAGCTCCTGGCGGTCCAAATATAATAAAATTTCGCATAAATATTAGCTAAATGAACTATATTTATCGGTGCGCCCAGAGGGATTCGAACCCACGACCATCTCCTTAAGAGGGAGTTGCTCTACCAGCTGAGCTATAGGCGCATTATCATTATTATGTTCAATCTAATTGTTATGGTTAATAATTTTTGAACTTTGTTTGTAATTAATTTCTGTGGCTGGGGAGGGGCTCGAACCCTCGACCTTAGCGTTATGAGTGCTACGCTCTAACCAGCTGAGCTACCCAGCCTAAAATTCTATATTATTAAGTGCTGCTACGCATCTGATGACTTAATGGGTAGTGATCAAGTCAATTTAACCGTGCATGTATGGGACTATTATATTTATCATCAGCCTAAGAGTCAATACCTGAAAAGGACAGGTTTAGTGCTCCGGAGAGGACTCGAACCTCTAACCTTGTGGTCCGAAGCCACACGCTCTATCCAATTGAGCTACCGGAGCTTTATTATCGGCATAAAGCTTGCCCGGAGAGAGCCCCGGGCAAGCTTTTAAAGCAAATAATATTTATTTTAGCGCTTACCTTTCAGCGCTTGTTTGAGGTTGTAGCCAGTTTTGAATTTGGCCACTTTAACCGCCGGAATGGTAATTCTTTCTTTGGGGTTTTGAGGATTGACACCTCCACGAGAGTAGCGAACTCGGGAAAGAAAGGTGCCAAAACCGGTGATGGTAACCTCGCGGTCATTTTTTAGCTCCTCAATGATGGTGTCGGTTAAGACATCAAGCATTTTTTCCGTTTGTTTCTTGTTCAGGCCCTCTACTTCGTGGTAGAGTTTGTCGATTAATTGCGCTTTATTCATATATTTGGCGCCTAACCCCAGTTGGGGAGGTGGCGTTAATTATAATTTATCTGGCGTATTCTATTACCCTAGTTTCTCTGATGACGTTGATTTTGATTTCTCCAGGGTATTTTAATTCAGTTTCTATTTTTTTAGCAATATCTCTAGCTAGATTGTGAGCCTTGAAGTCATCAATAGCTTCCGGCTTAACAAAGACTCTAATTTCGCGTCCGGCTTGGATGGCGTAGGCTTTTTCAATGCCCTCAAAGCTGGTGGCAATTTTTTCTAATTCTTCTAGGCGTTGAATGTAGTTTTCGTGGCTATCGCTTCTGGCCCCTGGTCTGGCTGAGGAAATAGCATCGGCGACCTTGACTATTACTGAGGTAAGAGTGGCGGGCTGGTCATCATGATGAGTGGCGATAGGGGCAATAATTTCTTCGGGTAAATTGAATTTTTTAGCGATGTCGCGTCCGATTTCGGTATGATTACCTTGAACTTCATGATCAACCGCCTTGCCAATATCATGGAGCAGACCACCCTTTTTAGCTAAAGTGACATCTGAACCCAATTCTTCAGCTAGCATCGCCGCCAAATGGGCAACTTCAATTGAATGACTTAAAGTGTTCTGGCCATAACTCGTGCGGTATTTTAAACGTCCAAGAATCTGTACTAATTTAGGGTCAAAGCCGGTAATGCCAACTTCGTACATCGCTTCTTCGCCGGCCTTCTTAATGTCAACCGCCAGCTCTTTTTTAGCCATCTCTACCGCCTCTTCAATTTTAGTAGGATGAATGCGCCCGTCTTTTATCAAATAATCTAGGGTTTTTTTGGCGATATGGCGTCTAATTAAGGAAAAGCCAGAAACAGTAATAGCATTGGGAGTGTCGTCAACAATTATTTCGACGCCGGTCATTTGTTCAATGGCTTTAATGTTCCTTCCTTCGCGACCAATGATGCGCCCTTTCATTTCGTCATTAGGTAAGTCAATCGTGGTGGTAGTTAATTCAACCGTGTATGATGACACCATTCTCTGCATCGCTAGAGCCATGATATCCTTGGCTTTTTCTTGTAGCTTGTCGTTATTATCTTCTTCTAACTTGCGGACGCGAATCATTAAGTCCTCTTCCGCTTTTTCTTCAATATTTTTCAACAGTAAATCTTTGGCTTCTTCCTGAGTGAGATTTGCCATTTCTTCCAGTTTCTTTGCCTGTTCTTCTTTAATAGTTTTAATGCGCTCTTTAATTTCTTGAACCTCATTAACCTTGTCGTATAATTTTTGTTGTTTTTCCTGGAGATCTAACAGTTTTTGGGAGAAGGCGCTTTCTCTTTGTTCAAGGCGATTCTGGAGTCCGTTAATTTCTTTGCGTCGCTGAGCTTCTTCTCGTTTGGCTTCTTCAATGATTTTAAGGGCTTTGTCTTGGGCTTTAAGTAATAGCTCTTTTTCTTTAACCTTGGCTTCACTAATGATGTTATCTGCTTTTTTTTCAGCGCCCTTGATACGGCGGCTCGTTTTTTTCTGTTGAAACCAAGTACCAATAAAAAAACCACCCACAACAGCGATAGCAGCGATTACATATTCCATAAAAGTAAAGACCGAAAACAAGAAAGCATCTGAATCTGTAAAAAATAAAATTTCCTCTTATATTAAGGTTTTTGTGTAATATGGGTAAAAATTGATAACAACATGAGTAATCATTTCAGTGTTTAGGTAAATATAAGATAATAATGGGAATAAAAACGTCCGGTTTTAGTGAGGATTTCTTATTATCAGCTAAAATCGGGCTTATCTTGAATTTCGGCTAATTATTAATTGCTAAGTAATATTAGTAATTATCTTAGCAATTATTTTTGTCTTTGTAAAGGCATTTTTTGCTAGTTTTTCATTGACTAAATTTAAAAAATAAAGTAATATTTAAAAATAATTAATAAAATCAGTCTCTAAATAAGTCATTTGTTAAATTTTTATGAATATTACAGAATTAGCTAGAATTTTGCGCATTTCTCCTCAAGAATTGCGCGATTTATTGCCTGAACTTGGTTTTGCCATCGGTCAAAAGGCGATTAAAGTAGATAATAATACCGCCAAAAAAATTATTAAAGATTGGCCAATTTTTAGACGTCAGTGGGAGCAAAGAAAGGCGGTTGAACGTGCCAAGAAGCAAGATGAGGCTATTTTGCCAAAAGAAAAAAAAACAATTTTGATTCCGCCCGTCATTACTGTCCGCGCTTTAGCTGAAATATCACAAATTCCAGTTAATCGCTTATTACAAGAGCTTATTAAGAATGGCGTTTTTACTTCTATTAACGAAAAGATTGATTTTGATACGGCCGTTATTATCGGTGCCGATCTTAATTTAGATATCCAGCTTTTAGCAGAAACCGACGCGGATGAGAAAACTAAAGAAGAAAAAAAATTAAAAGACATTTTAGATTCAGAGAAGCCAGAAGATTTACAATCACGCCCGCCCGTCATTGTTGTTATGGGGCACGTTGACCATGGGAAAACCAAATTGCTTGACTCCATTCGTTTAACTAATGTTATCGCAGGAGAGACGGGGGGTATAACTCAGCACATTGGTGCCTATCAAGTAGCGCGCAAAGACCGGAAACTTACTTTTATAGACACTCCTGGTCATGAAGCTTTTACGGCGATGCGTAGTCGTGGCGCCAAGGTGGCGGATATCGCTATTTTGGTAGTGGCTGCTGATGACGGCGTTAAACCACAAACAGTTGAAGCTTTCCGTATTATTGAAGCGGCAAAATTGCCATTTTTAGTGGCTATTAATAAAATCGATAAACCAGAAGCTGATGTGATGAAAACCAAACAAGATTTAGCTAATCAGTTAAATATTACTCCGGAAGATTGGGGCGGCAAGACTATCTGCGTGCCCATTTCAGCCAAGGAGGGCACAGGAGTAGAAGAATTGCTTGATATGGTTATTTTAACGGCAGATGCGGAATTAGGTGATTCTCTAAGGGCTAACCCCGAAGCGGAAGCTGCTGGTACAGTGGTTGAATCTAATGTTGATAAAGCGGCCGGTCCGGTAGCTACTTTGTTGGTGCAGAATGGAACTTTGCGTGTAGGCGACCAGCTTTGTTTTGAGGATGTAGTTTATGGTAGAGTTAAATCTTTAAAGAATTATAAAGGCGAAGAAATTAAAGAGGCTGGACCGTCGGTGCCGGTAAAAATTTTAGGATTAAAGATTTCTCCTTCGGTGGGTGATATTCTTTATGTCGGCGCTGGCAAAAAATTAAAGATGCGTAAAATAAAGAGCACCGATGTTAAAAAGGAAAAAATAATGTCTATTGCTCAACCAGAAAACGCTGACGATGCTACGGCTAAAGTTAATCTGGTAATTAAAAGTGATTTTTTGGGTTCGGCAGAGGCGATTGAAGAGTCTCTAATGAAGATTAATACGGAAAAAGTAAAGGTAAAAATAGTCGCTAAGGGTTTAGGTAATGTTACCGAGGGCGACGTTAAGCGGGCCGAGGATTCAAATTCTCAGATTATCTGCTTTAATACGAAAATGGCGCCTAATGTGGAAAATTTAGCCAGGAGTAAAAATATCGATGTCCACTTTTTTTCCATTATTTATGATTTAATTAAGTATGTTAAAGAGGAAATGCAGAAGTTGGTACCGGAAGAAATAATTAGGATTGAATTAGGTAAACTTAAAGTTTTAGCCATTTTCCGTACCGAAAAACAACAGCAAATTATTGGCGGCAAAGTTTTATCTGGCCGCCCGGAAAATGAGGCTATCGTTAATGTTTGGCGGGGAGAGGATTTTATTACCACCGGTAAAATTACTGGCTTGCAGTCGGCTAAGCAAGAAGTTAAATTTGTGGAAGAGGGTGAGGAGTGCGGATTGAAATTTGAAGGTCAGCCTGTAATTTTAGAGGGTGACATTTTGGAATTTTATCGTGAAGACCATAACATTGAGAAGATATAATATGTCTAAAGTTGAACAGTTTAATGAGCTTTTACATCGCGAATTAGCAGTCGCCATTAATAGAGAGCTGGAACTACCGGAGGTATTTCTGACTATTTCTTATGTTTCCTGTACTCCTGATTTACAGCAGGCGAAGGTGGCTGTGTCTGTGTGGCCGGATAAGATGGCGGGAACTGCTTTGAAAAAACTAAAAGCTTCTTCAGGAAGAATCGTGTCAGGTATTATCAAAAAGACGCGTTTGCGCAAGGTGCCACGTTTATTATGGGAGTTTGATTCCACCGAAAAGAAAGCGGCTGATTTGGAGGAGGTTTTTTTGAAGATTGACAGTGAGGGAGATAATAATGGCCATGTTTTCTAATTTATTGTTATTAGTTATATAAAAAGGCCGCCTTTCGTTAGGGCGGTTTTTTAGTTTTGACATTTAGGCAATTTATCGATAAAATAGCCAGTTATGGAAATGCAGGCAAAGTTAATCAAGGCTTTAGAGATGATGCGTTCGTCAGAGCGTATTTTAATTATTGCTCATCTCCGTCCCGATGGCGACGCCCTGTCTTCTATCGCCGCCCTGCGTTTACTCGGTCTTAATTTAGGCAAGGAAGTGAGTAGTTTCTGTCAGGACAAAAATCAAGAGTTATTTGATTATCTGCCCGGAGTCAATACTATCTATAGTGATTTAGGCTCTTTAAAGAAGGGGTTAGGCATTAATGATTCTTTGCGTGATTATTTTGATTTAATTATTGTTGCCGACTGCGGCTCTTTGGCCAGAACGGCCATAGGTGATGATATTCTTGAATTTAAGCATAAAGGCGGCCAGGTTATTGAGTTTGATCATCATCCGCGTATTGATGATTACGCTGACTTAGAAATACGTTATCCAGAATTATCATCTACCGCTGAATTAGTCTATAACTTTATTGTCGCCAACAAGCTATCTTTTAATAGAGATTTGGCCGATTGTATTTTAACCGGCATTTTAACCGATACCGGTAATTTTCTTTATCCTTCCGCCTCTGATGCTACCATGAAAGCGGCTGCCGCCGCCTTGGCGGCCGGTGCTCGTTATAATAAAATTGCCAACTACGTCTGGCGTAATAAAGATATGGCTATGATTAAGATGTGGGGTCTGGCTTTAGAGAGACTGAAATTGAATCCCCGCTACCAACTCGCTTTTGCTGTTATTACGCGTGACGATATAATAAATATTTTTGGTCAAGATAATCTCGACAGCGCTGCTGAAAGTGATTTTTTTAGCGGCTTAGCCGGTTTTTTAAGCAATCTCTCCGGGGCCAAGGCGGTGATGTTGCTCTATGAAGATCGTCGCGGATTGGTAAAAGGCAGCCTGAGAAGTACTCCCAACGGTATGCTGGTGGGTAAATTGGCGCGCGCTCTAGGTGGTGGCGGACATGAAAGAGCGGCTGGTTTTACTTTGCCTGGCACCTTAGAGCAGATAGATAATCAGTGGGTACTGGTTGATAATAAGATATAATGAGCAGTTAAATATAAGGTTCACTTTAATTTGTGGAGCCGTTAAACGGCGCTACCAATGAAGTCACCGCTAAGGAATTAACGAAAATATCCGATGTTTTAAAATTATCGGTCTGGATGCGGGCAACGTTTCCAGACCTGACTTTTTTCAGCTGTCAAGTTACCATTTAATTACCCGACTTTATATCAGCAAAATGGTTATTTATTTTTTTTGTTTTTTGTTTTTTGTGGCGCCAATCTTTTATTTGGGCATGATTTCCTTTAAGCAGAACTTTAGGGACAGCATATTTTTTTCCTTCGGCTACAAAGATAGCCGGCCGGGTATATTGCGGGTACTCTAATACATTTTTTTTGTTGTGTGATTCTTCTTCAATGCTGGCGCTGTTACCCAAAACACCAGGTAGCAGTCTCGTAATAGAATCAATTATTACTAGGGCGGGGAGCTCGCCCCCGGTTAAGACATAGTCGCCGATGGAAATTTCTTCATCAATAAATTTTTTTATTCTCGCATCAACGCCTTCATAGCGCCCGCAGATAAAAATTATTTCTTCAAGACAACTATATTGCTTAGCCAGTTTTTGATTCCAAGTTTTTCCGCTGGCTGAAAGTAGTATAATTTTTCTTTTTTTAACATCAACCTTGCTCTTCTTCTTTATCTCTTTAAGTGCTTGATAGAGAGGTTCTATTTTCATTAACATCCCCGCTCCTCCTCCGTAAGGAGCGTCATCAACAGTGCGGTGTCTATCATTTGTCCAATTTCTAAGGTCGTATTTTTCAATTTTAATAATTTTTTTAGCAACAGCCCTTTTAATAATGCTATCTTCGAGATAGGAGTTAAGGATGTCCGGGAAGATGCTCAATATTTTAAATTTCATAATATTAATCCTAAAATACTTAAGTCAAAAAAATAAAAAATTATATATTGAGGTTGACCATACCCAATTTTCTTAATTATTGAATAAATTGAATAAAATGTAATAGTAAAACTTTGGCTGGTATTAGTGGAAAGAAGCGTTAGCACCCAGCGGCTTTCCCCTGCTAGTCTAGCTGCGTCGCTTAAAGTGGTAATAAAAGATTATCCAAATCAAGATGAAATATGCAGACTGATTTTTTTATTATGAATATCTGACAGATAGGGAATGCCATTGATTATAAAAATAATAGCCGCTAAAATTCCTAAAATAGCTTTAGTATCCATTCAATTATTTTATAACAAAAAAGCCGGATTGGGAAATCCGGCTTTTTCTATCTCGTTTTATGATTAAATTTTGAGATCATCCAGAGCGGAAGTGTCGACATCACCCAAGTCTGAACGGCTATCGTTAGTCGGACGATTGGAACGACGAGCGCCGCCTTCCGGGTCATAAATTTTCAGGTTGACGCGGGAGTTATTTTTAGCGCCGACAATCTTTAACAAGGTGCGAATCGCTTGCGCGGTCTGGCCCTTGCGGCCGATAACATAACCCATGTCAGCCGGATTGATTTTGAGAGTTAAAAGTACTCCCATTTCATCAACGGTCCGATCGACAGCGACGTCATTGGGATTGCTGACGATGCTTTTTACGATCATTTCGAGAAACTGTTTGTCTGCTTCCATATTTGTTATTGCTGGGCTTTCAAATCAACCGCACTAGTGTCGCTGGACTTGAAAGATCCTAGACTTAATTATATTACCTCATTTGCACGAGATTTATATCAATATTATCTTATCAATTATAGCTTATAGATGTCAATTTAAGCTTTAGCCTCGGCTTTTTCTTCTTGATTTTCAACGGTGACTTCAGGGTCAGTAGAAGTTGTGGCTTTCTCGGCAGAAGTTGCCGGGGCATTCACTGGTTCTGGCACTGATTTTTTATCATTCTTAGCTTTAGCCTGAGCAACTTTCTTTTCGTTAGCTTTGCCCGGTTTAGAAGCTGTTACCTTGTTGCCTTCTATCACTCCTTTACCGACTAATAGATTGTTGACGCTGGCGGTCATGCCGGCGCCTTTATCCAGCCAGTATTTAATCCTGTCTGTTTTAGCTTCTAAATTTTTAGAATAGGGGTTATATGAACCTAAAACTTCCAAAGAGCGTCCATAAGGGTCGCGTCCTTTTTCAGAGATAATTAGACGGAAAATTTTTTTGTTAGTTTTGCCGATTTTGGATAATTTTATCATTAACATATAATATTTTAGAGGCGCCTCCGAGCGGTGGAAAATCCAGACGAATAACGCGATTCTTTTTCTTTATTGACAAATATTAGCTTAAGGCTTGAAAAAAGTCAAGTTAAAAGCGGGGTCGGCGGGGAGCGCGATTGCGACTGGCAAAGCGATCACGATTATCACCGCCGGGACGACGGAAATTATTCATGCGATTAGCCGGGTCGCCCTTGCCTTTTTCATCTTTCCATAAATCAGCATTTTCTATCAAACCTTTCATGGTCAGGTTTATTCTGCCTTGGTCATCAATTTCAGTTATTTTAACAGTGACAGTATCGCCGATATTTAAGATATCGCCAGGTTTTTCGAGGTAATATGGGGTGATTTCACTGGCTCTAACCAAGCCGTCCTGGCTGTTGTTTAATTGGACAAAGGCGCCGAAGTCCATCATGCGCACTACTTTACCGGTGACAACTTCTCCGACCGCAAAAACGTGGACGATGTCCTGAATTTGATTGACCGCTTTAGTCACCATGGCCGCATCAGTGCCGCAGACCATTACTAAACCGTCATCATCGATATCAATACTAACTCCGGTTTCCTCGATAATCTTATTGATAACCTTGCCGCCCGGTCCGATGATAGTGCCAATTTTTTCCGGATCAACATGGAAACTGGTAATGCGAGGAGCATAGGGAGATAGTTCTTGACGAGGTGCGGGGATGGTATTTTTTATCACTTCCAGAATTTGATTCAAAGCTTCTCTGCCTTGTTTGAAGGTTTGTGCAATAATTTCCGGAGTTAAACCTTCGGTCTTAGTATCTAGCTGAATGGCGGTTAAGCCGGCGTCGGTGCCGGTAATTTTAAAATCCATACCGCCATCGCCGTCTTCCAAATCTTGAATATCAGTCAATACCTGCCATTTACTTAAGTCGTGATAAGAGGCGAGACCCATGGCAATGCCTACTACTGGTTTTTTAATTGGTACGCCAGCATCCATTAAGGCTAAAGTCGAAGCGCAGGTTGAAGCCATCGAGGAGGAGCCGTTAGAGCCCAAAGTCTCACTGACCACGCGGATGGTATAAGGAAAATCTTCGCGGCTAGGTATCATCGGTAATAAGGCTTTTTCTGCCAAAGCGCCATGGCCGATTTCGCGCCGGCCGGTGCCGCGTAAAGGAGCGGCTTCACCAACAGAATAGGGCGGAAAATTATAATGATGCATGTAGCGTTTTTTGCTCTGGCCTTCCATACCTTCAAGAGATTGTTCCATGCTGGGAGCGCCTAAAGTAACAATAGACATTACCTGAGTTTCGCCGCGAGAAAATAGGGAAGTGCCGTGATCGCGAGGGAGTAACGCTACTTCCGCACTAAGCGGACGGATTTCGTTAAGAGCGCGACCGTCAACCCGTTTGCCGTTTTCCAAAATAGAAGCGGTGATAGCTTCATCAATCATTTTCTCTACCAATGATTTAACAACATCGTCGCGTTGGTCGGCACTGACTCCTTTTTCAAAAAGATAAGAGTTAAGTTGTTCTTTGATGGCGTTCACTGCCGCCTTGCGCTCTCCTTTGGTGTAATAGGTTTTATCGAAAAGAATATTGGGGATGCTTTCTTTAAGCCATGTCGAGCCTAAATTTAGATTTTTCTGTTTATCTGCTTCTTTTTTCAACTCTTCTTCGTCTTTTAGAACTTGTTTAACTTTATTATTCTTGGGCTCTATTTGTTTTTGTAATTCTTCAATTAAAGTAATCGCCGGTTTCATATTTTTTTGTCCAGCCAGGATTGCTTCTAGCATAACTGTCTCGGGGACCTCATTGGCGCCCGCTTCAATCATGATTGTTTTATTCTTGGTACCGGCAACAATTAAATCCAAGTCGCTGGCGGCTTGTTCGGCATAAGTGGGGTTAAAAACAAAATTACCTTCTATGCGGCCGACCCTAATTCCGCCAATCGGTCCGCGCCATTCCAGTCCAGAGATAGCTAGGGCCGCAGAAGAAGCGACTAAGGAAACGACATCATAGTCATTTTCTTGGTCAACCGCTAAGACGGTGATGATTACCTGAACGTCGCGACGGTCGTCTTGATTAAAAAGAGGGCGGATAGAGCGATCAATCATGCGCCCGGTCAGCACCGAATCATCAGTCGGCCTACCTTCGCGCTTAATCCAGCGAGAACCCTTAATAATACCAACGGCATAGAGTTTTTCTTGAAATTCGACCATTAATGGGAAAAAATCCGTTCCTTCGCGAGCGGATTTATTTTGGACAACTGTGGCCATAACTACAGTTTCTCCATATTGTACTAAAACGGCGGCATCCGCCTGGAGGGCGATTTTGCCTGTTTTAATGGTGAGCTGGCGGCCAAGCCAGTCGCAACTTACTATTTTTTCCATAATTTTGTGAGCTTGGCCTACAAATTACAGAACTGTATATCCTTCCGCGCTCAAATTTAAAGCGGGCAGCCTACAGTACTATCTATTTGTAGACCAAAACTTTAGTTTATTTTTTATATTTATTACCAATTAGAAATTTATTATCAGAACCCAAATCAATAAAGTCATCCACTTCTTCAATTAAGCGAGCAGAACAGGTTTTTCTAAAAGCCATAACCTCTACCAGACAGCCTTTATTGTTCTGTAAGTATGAGACCAAAGGTAGATAATCTCCATCGCCGGAGACCAGCACGATGACGTCTAATTTATCGGCGAGTTTAATCGCGTCAATAGCGATGCCGACATCCCAATCAGCTTTTTTAGCGCCACCGGCAAAAATCTGTAAATCTTTCATTTTCACTTCAAACCCTTGTTGGCTAAGAGCTTCAAAGAAAGTCGTTTCTTCATCGTTTTCTGCCCGGATAACATAAGCAGTGGCCCGGATTAATTTCCGGTCGGCCACTGCTTTAGTCAAGATTTCCTTAAAGTTAACGCGTCTGCCATAAAGGTTTTTGGCGGAGTGATACATATTGGCGACATCTATCAAGACGCCGACGCGTTGTTCTTTATGTTTTATCATATTTATTCGCCGTCTTCCTCGGTATCGGGGTTGATTTTCATATTTTCTTCTTCGTCTTCTTCGGAAGCGATATTGTATTTCTTTTCCTTCAATTTTTCTTCTTCTTCTTCAGCTTGTAGTTTCTGGGCGATTTTTAGTTTAAGTTTGTCGGCCAATTCCTTAAATTGTTCGGCATTTTCCTTCTGTAAATATTTAAGGAGTTTGCGGCGTTCGCCGACTTTTTTCAATAAACCGCGGCGGGAAGAATAATCGTGTTTATGCTGTTTTAAGTGTTCGGTTAATTGCTTGATTTCTTCGGTTAAAATAGCAATTTGGACTTGCGGGGAGCCGGTATCGGTATTATGGACACGAAATTTTTTAATGATTTTTTCTTTGTTTTTTTTATCTAACATAATTTCTTCGCTTATTCCCAGAAAAGGGGTTTACACCCGTTTCCGAGAAAAAGTGCATTAATATTTAAGGCTCAATTATTTGAGCTTATTGATTTTTTTAGCTAAGCGTGATTTTTTGCGGGCGGCCGTCCTTTTCTTAATTACTCCTTTTTTGGCCGCTTTATCGATATTTTTCATAACGACAGCCAAGTCTTCCTTAACGCTTTTATCAGTCGCCTGGACTTTTTTTAAACTTTTTTTAATAGCGGTTTTCATGACATTTTTGACTTTGAGATTGGCGGCTTCTCTCTTTACGCTCTTGCGCAGTTCTTTTTTCGCCGATTTCTTATTAGGCATACGAAATTTTGATAAGTTAGGTAAATTATTAAAAGTATTCTTAGGTTAGCATAAAACTAAAAAAAAATCAAGACTTTCTTTAGTATTTAGTATGGATAAGATTGAACTAATATTACATTAGTCGCAATTACTGAACGAAACTTATTTTAAACAAAGAATGTTTGATTGGTTACGTTTCGCGAATATGTGGCGGAGTTCCAGCTGGAGAGATCACACGAGGCGTCACAACAACAAATCTCTCTATCTTTTTTTATAGTTTTTCCTCCTTTTCAGAAAAAGAGGCGGTAAGAAATGCGTCCCGCTGCCCCAGATGGTTGAACTACCGTCTTTTCGCATCGCTTCATAGAGGCAATTGGGATCCTGTTGGTCGTAATTGCCTCAGAAGTAGAAACGATTAGCTTGACATTCGTTTTTAGATATCAGAGATTTTTATTTTTGTATTGTCTTTATCTCTTCTAAATTTAGATCGAAATACTTTTGAATGTTTTTCACGGGCAGTTGTTGTAAGTTCTGAAACGCGTATTTTTTCAAAATCGCAACCTTGGTGGGTTCTGGTTTCCGAATAAAAGAATCTATTCTCCGTTTCTCTCTCATCTCGATATTTAATCTTGATATATCGTGTTTATCTTTATATTTTGGCAAGATAAATAGCATTGTTGCGGCCACCTTTTGAAATATAGGAATAATTTGTCGAAACTCGGTTTATGTATCTTTCTTCCAAGGTACACTTCTTTTATTTTGAAATTGGCGCCTACAGCATGAGTCGAAAGAAAAATATCAATCCCGTAAAGAAAAGCGTTCATTGGCTTTTGCTGTTTTAATATATATTTTGTAAAGCGACTGTTGAAAGCAAAATCCCCACCGATAGGCTGACTAAGCCGGCGATTAAACCACGTATACAGTCAAGGAAAGCAAAAATGATTGGTTGTATTGCCTTCGTATCTATTGCGAGTATAAATAGGCGCGGCAAAATCTATTTTTTAATAATCGGGTCAAAAAATAATTTAGGCCATTTTTTCGTAATCGTTATTATATCGATATCTATTGTCGCTATATATTTTGCACCCAATTTTTTGCTGAGTTTCAACAACGAAAAATGTTTGCGTCCTTGCCCCCACAGCTGTTTTTAATCGTAATTGATGTTTTTGCTGTTTTAGTTTTTATAGAAAAAAAGACACGACTTGTCCCGTCGGAGCTTTGACTATCCATATTAACAATCAGTGCGCTATATTCAGGGAAATACTTAAATAACCCTCGGTCTATTTTCCGAACCGCATTTGTAATGGAGCCAGCTTCATTGTATGTGGGTATGCCCACAATAATATCAAACCTTTTATTTTTGGTGCGCGTCATGAACTTTTTGTTTGATTATTTCCAAATTTTTCCAAATAGGCTCATTTTTCAAAACCGACTCGGCAAAGCCAAGGAAATATGTCATTTTATCCCAAGGATATTGCGTAAAATCTTCTTGGTTATAATAAGGTTCATTTTGGATTAAATCGGCTGCCATAACGATAAGCGCGTCTTTGCCAGCTTCTGCGGCGCGTCGCACCGCGTCTTTATACTGCTCTGTTTTGTTTTGTATAGAGCGATCATACGTGCATGCGGCAACAATTTTAGCGACTTTATCGCCGAATTGTTTTTTTATGTTCTCAATATTGGTTTTTGAATCTTCAATCGTGTCATGCAGAAATCCAGCTTGAGCGACATGAATTGGATAATTCAATTTGGTAAGACTCAAGCCGACGAGAATGCTATGAAGAATAACGGGTTTGGGATTATTTCCTGATGTGCTGATTGCTTGGACCAGAAACACAATTGCCTTTTCTATTTCTTTTGATTTTTGATATGGAATCATAAGTTCTGGTCAATAAAAGTACAGATATCCGCAAGTGTGCCAGCAAGATATTTGTAATTTTTATTATTGATTATCCAATTAATAAAAACCGACTCTTTTTCCAAAAGTACTTTTAGTATTCAAAGACAGAAGTATTAAAATTATTTTGATTGATTTTTCTAAGTCGATAGTTATTTAACTAAATCACCCGGCTCCATTTTTTATCGGGAATAAGTAGAGCAATTTTATTATCCTTTTCATTAATAGCAGCTAAAAGCATGTCATTGCTTTCTACTCCTTTTAATATTTTTGATTCTAAGTTGGTTAAAACAACAATTTGTTTGCCTATTAAATCCTCTATATTATATTGAAGAGCAATTCCCGAAACGATTTCTTGAGTTTTTTCACCTAAATTAATAGTTAATTTCAATAATTTATCAGCGTTTTCAATTTTTTCTACTTTAATAATTTCAGCTATTTATAAATCTAATTTTTTAAAATCTTCATATTTTATTGGTTTCATATTTATTCTTTAAAATTTTCGACCTCATATACTTTAATTTCTAATTTTT
>MWDX01000027.1 GCA_002070735.1 Parcubacteria group bacterium ADurb.Bin115 | reverse complement strand
ATTATATTCTCCGAAGGAATAATAGTCCTGATAACGAGATAAAAGACAAACGCTATAGCTATAGTAATCGGAATTTTGTAGTAATAAGACAAAAATTTGCCTAATTTCTTACCACCACCACTATCGCCAGTCTGAATGATTTGATTCGGGCTCTGTGAACCCGGAGCGACATTATTACCTCCAACAATGATTCGTGCCATGGCGATTATTGATTAGGAGTACTCTGGTTAGCCGAATTAACAGCATTAAAGCCGCTGCCAAAAGCTGCCCCCTGACCGGCCGCAGAATTTCCTTCCGACCAGATAACATTTTTAGCCTCTTTTAGGGCTTCCGCTTTTGCCAAAGAAATAACGTGTGCTCTGGCAGCCTCTTCGGTCATGCCATTTTTATCCATTAGTTCTCTGATTCGCTGAGCCATGGCTTTAGAAATTTTATCCATACCCTCAGCTTCACCGGTAGCCGCTAAGACTTTAGCTTTACGGTTAGCCTCGGCGTCAATCACTACCTTTTCCGCTTGTTTTTTAGCGATTTCAATCTCTAAGGTAGCCACATCAATATCGGTAGCGGCCCGCTGTTTTCTCTGCCTTTGCTCAATAATGGCAGAGGGTATGGCAATATCAGTCACTGTAAAGTTCAAAGGCCTTACCCCCCAAGCATTTAACATCATCCAAAGATGTGTTTGCTCTAATGGCGGAGGATTACCGCCTGGCACTGGTATTGTCATAGCCGCTATCCACCCTAAATTAAAATTATTTTTTAAGGTGTTAGCGTCCTCTATATTAAATAGCGACAAAAATGATCTGATTGTCCCATCAGCCTGCTCCTCAATCATCCTTAAAATATCAGCCGTAGAATATGCGGCTTTATATGAATCAAAAATTTTAAAGAAGAAAAAAGCAGTAATAGGGGCGGAACCATCCTGGAAGTCGACGACTCCGCCGCCGAGTCCAGAAGGATCGCCCAGCGCCAATCGCATAGTCTGATCGCCCATAAAAACCTCGTGGTCAACCTTGCTGAGCCAGCGCACACGCCAACCCAGACCGGGCCCGCAGGTTTTCCAGTATTTCCCTAAAAAGGAAATTTGATATTCCCAATTTTCTGGTACTGAAAACAATTTCATCACCAATACCAAAAATATCGCCAAAACCAAAATAATTTTTGGTTCAAAAATAATAGCGACAACAATAATTATCGCCAAAACCAATACCGCAATTAATTTTTTCATTTTTCCTACGTTTTTTAATTTTAATTTTTAATGTTCGGTCTAATCGACAGGCGTATTTACCCTATCTTATTAGACCCTAAATTATATTATTTTTTTAATATTTTGTCAATAGTAGATAACTAGTCTATTGTTACATTCTTATACTATTTAACACGATATAATAGATTAACGATATATACTAATATTAAATAAAATAATCATAAAAACTTAACTTGACATAAGGAAATAATTATTCTATAATAAGGCAAAATTCAGTATTTAAATTTCTTTACAATGCCAAGAAAAATTAGAAAACAAGATGCAGATCGCATCCGTAAAAAACACCAAAAAGAAGAGGAGCAAAAAGCACCCCTGCTCATATTCATCTCAACCGATGAAGAAAGCGTCAGACAAAACGAATTCGATAGCGCTGGTCCGGTTCATCGAAGTCTGATGGAAAAAGTCGGTAAACTCGCCTGGCTATCATACAATATCTGTAATCTTAACGGCCGTAGTCAAGAATTTAACCGGATGATAGTCAATGCTAAATTCTTGTTAATCCATGGCAAAGAAAAATTAAGAACGGAAAAGCTCAAAACGCTCAATCATCAGATTAAACATTTAAAAAAAGCTAATCCGCGACTGAAAATTTTCTCAACTATGGACTTGCCGGAAGCGATCAAAATAAGCACCATAAATGAAATCACAAAATACCTTAAGTCATAAAAAATCAGCGCCCATAATCCCTTAACGCAACACGACCCGTCACATCCCCAAAATTCATATTTCGACCGCGGCAGGACTGTTCACCGCAATATTGAGAAAATTCCTGAGAAAAAAGTGAGGGCTGATGTGCTTTTTCTGCCTCTTCTTTGAAAGCGAAGTCCACTTTCTAGAAAAAGAAAAGAACTATTAAAAAAGACTGCCCCTTCAAGGTAGTCTTCTTTCTTTTCTGGAGCCGTTTTCGGGACTTGAACCCGAGACCTTCTCCTTACCATGGAGATGCTCTACCAACTGAGCTAAAACGGCTTTTATCTTCTTAATCAGGCAATTCCTCAATCTTAGCGTGCAATTCCGGCAACTTATTATTCTCCGGATTGACAGACGCTAGTCTTTGCCAAGCGTCAAGCGCTGATTTTTTATCTTTTTTCATTATACTTAAACTCAAAATTAAATCAAGATAACGTGGATTATTCGGTTCGGCGTCAAGCGCTTGACGTCCGTACTCTAAAGCTTCAGTTTGCAAACCTAATTGAAAACAAATCCAAGCTAAAGAAAAACGAATCTCTGCTAACACTACTCCTTCTAACATTTCTGGATCCCGGCTTAATTGCTGGGCTAACTTTAAAGCATGCTCTAGAGTTTCCTTGGCTTCACGAAAACTCTTGCGCAAACGGTAGCTTTCAGCTAATTCCAAAAAAGCGTTCAAACGTTTAGCATCAAGGCTAATAATTTCAATCAGATGCTTTTCCGCTTCTTCGTATTTTTCTAGAGACATCGCTACCTTTGCCTTATTGAATAATACTGAAATCTTTTCCCGCTTCTCAATAAAAGTTAGCTTCTTCTGCCGGCGCAAATCATTGCGCTTCTTAGTTAAATGTTGATAATAACGCTTTAAAAATCCGCTTATCATTCCACCCAAGCGCCGGCACCAGCGATCAAGGCTGTTGCCGAGACGATTAAAATCACGCTCTACCCTCTGACGGATAATCTTCTCCTTGAATTTTGTCTCTTTCTCCCCGGGAATGTTTTCCACGTTTAAAATTGCCAGCGAAGGAAATTTTCTGACAATAATAAAAATAATAACAATTAAAGAAAGAGAGGCTAAAATCCAGGCAATAGTGGTAAGCATAATGATAATAAAAAATTAAAGGGCGGCAATCTTATAAAAACTTTGAGCATCAAGACTGGCGCCTCCGACTAATAGTCCGTCAAAACCGTTGCGATCAAGAAAAGAAGCGGCATTTTCCGGCTTGACGCTGCCGCCATATAAAACCGGAATTTTCCTAAAGCCGCCACGCCGACACCATTCATTAATGGTCATCTTGACGCGTAAGGCTTTTTCTCTATCACAATTAAGACCAGTACCGATTGCCCATACCGGTTCATAGGCGATAATTAAAGAACGCCAAGACGCTGTCGGTAAATTTTGTAAAGCTCCTTTTAGTTGCGCTTTAATAACAGCCATGGCTCTGTCTTGCTTTCTTTCTAAGGCGTTCTCGCCGACACAAAGAACCGGAATAATTTTATTACTTACCGCCGCCTTAATCTTAGCTGCCAACAGTTTATCAGATTCCTGCAAATAAGAGCGGCGTTCGCTATGACCGATTAAAGAATATTTTACGCCTAAAGATTGTAAATCAACAGGAGAAATTTCGCCGGTGTAGGCACCACGTTCAAAGGCAGATAAATCTTGAGAACCGAGAACCAGAGGACTCTTAGCTAAAATTTTTGAAACCGCTGCTAAGGAAAGAAAATCCGGACACAGCACCGCTTGACCTTGATAATTCTTAAACGCGCGCACAAACTGCCGGGCTGTCCGCACAGACATCTCTGGACTAAGTTGCATTTTCCAATTGGCAATAAATATTTTCATAAAATTTCTAACCACGACCATAAAAAGGTCGGTTTTATTTTAACTGATTACTCTTTACCCATTCATAAGTACGGCGCACACCTTCGGCAAATTCCATCTGTGGCCGCCAATTTAAAGTCTCCAGCGCTCGCTGGTTTAGTAAGACACTGCGGCGCTGTTCCCCTGGTCTAGCTGGAGCCAATTCCAATTTTAACTTGGTGCCAGCAGCGCTTTCAATCGCCGCGATCATTTCCCACATATCAATTTCTTTAGCCGTACTGATATTAATTTCGCCGCGGCAATCGATTTCACCAGCCAAAACTAAGGCCTCAACAACATCATCAACATAAACAAAGTCACGAGTCTGTTTGCCGTCGCCATAAAGAACACATGTTTTGTCATGCGCTATCGCTTCTGTAAAAATTGCAATCACTCCCGCCTCTCCGCCTTTATACTGGCGCGGTCCGTAGACATTAGCAAAACGCAAAATCGTATAATTTAAACCAAAAACCTGATAATAGTAATTCAAATATTTTTCCAAAGCCAATTTATTGATACCATAAGGAGAAACCGGATAGGTCGGAGCATATTCACTGGTGGGGATTTCTTCCGCCTCGCCATAAATAGCGCCTCCGGTTGAAGCAAAAACAATTTTTTTTACCCCACTAGCCTGCGCCGCTTTAATAACATTCAAACCTCCCAAGATATTAACCTGATTGTCGAATTCCGGGTCAGCCACCGACCTCCGCACATCAATCTGCGCCGCTAGATGATAGACAAAATCAAACTTAGCCTCCTGAAAACGATTACCGAGATTGGGGTCTAAAATATCTATTCCCCAAAAATCGGCTCGCGGATTCAAATAATCGCGGGAACCAGAAACTAAGTTATCCAAAACGGTAACTTCGTGTCCTAAATCAATTAATTTATCAACCAAAGTAGAACCGATAAAGCCAGCGCCGCCAGTCACTAAAATCTTTGACATATAAGAAAATAATAGCGCAAAAGCAAAGAATTGCCAAATAGTGAAAGTTGTTGCCAATAAAAAAACCTTCCCCGAAAGGAAAGCTAATGCGGACGATAGGCGGGCTGGTGCAGAGGCGCATTCGGACCCCAACACGATTAGCATCATCCCAAACGTCGCAATCATAGCCTCGGTTTTTATGACTGGCCACTTGACTTGAATCCAACCTTTTTGTCTTCATTCCCTTCATTAAATTACTGGCTACCTCCCCAAAACTGGATGCCTCTTTTTTTGACATAAAACTTCTTTTAAAATGAACGATAGAAATCAATCTTAAAAAACTAAATAAAAAAATATACAGAAAACAACCAGCTAGACCATATTATCCAAGAATTAGCCGATTACACCAGCTGTCACTTCTCTACGGAGGCGAAATATTTTCAGCTGTTCGGCTATAAAAAGACGGAAGAACACATTAAAATTCATGAACAGGATAAGAGAAAAATCAAAGAATGACCCCAGTGCTACAATTAAGATAAAAACCCGGTGATTTTCTTTGAAATATCCGAATTTCTCCAAAATTGGTGGACCTAGCATATTAATAATACCAACCGCGCTTATGTTCCCTTTCTCCAAGCTAATGGCGTCAAATAGTATCTTTTAAAGAACTTCTAAACATTACGGAAGTTTTTATATTCCCAAAACAGTCCGCACAAAAGGATTATTTTCGGTAGCTTTAAAACAATAAAATTATTAATTAATAATCTCTATTTTTAGCTAAAAATAAAGCTTTTGACAAGTTTGCTTTACTTAGATAATTTTGCTATAATAAAATTAAGAAACTGTTAGTAAAACTTATTAAAATACGATTCCGCAAACAGGAATTTTTTTCTTTCTATGGCTAAAAACGAACAAAAAAATAGTAATAGTAATTATGGAGCCGACGCCATCACTGTTTTAGAGGGCCTCGACCCAGTCAGAAAAAGACCGGGCATGTATGTCGGTTCGACTTCCGCTACTGGTTTACATCATTTGATTTGGGAAGTAGTGGATAATTGTATTGATGAAGCGATGGCTGGCTATGCTAACGAAATTTCCGTTTCCCTTCTGCCGGGACGCCTAGTTGAAGTTGCTGACAACGGCCGGGGTATACCCGTAGAAAAACATAAGGTAACCGGCCTGTCTGCTCTGGAAACAGTTTTAACCAAACTTCATGCCGGAGGCAAATTCGGCGGCGGCGGCTATAAAGTCTCAGGCGGCCTGCACGGCGTCGGTGTTTCTGTAGTAAACGCTTTAAGTGAATACCTAAAAGCGGAAGTCCATCGTGATGGTAAATCTTGGGTGCAAGAATATAAAAACGGCATTCCGCAAGGACCAGTAAAAAATATAGGAAAAATAAAAGGCACCGGCACTATCATCACCTTCAAAGCGGATGCTTCCATCTTCACCGAATTAGAATTCAATTGGGGAAAGATTCTTGACCGTTTACGCCAGCAATCATATCTTACCAAAGGTATCACCTTAAATGTTTTAGACAAACGCGAAGGTCACCGAGAGAAACATTACCGCTTCCATTTTGAGGGCGGCATCAAATCATACATCAAATCCCTACACCGCGGTAAAACCGTCAAAAACGAAACGATCTTTTACGTAGACAAAGAGATTAACGACTGCCGTGTCGAGGTTGCCTTGCAATATAATGATGAATATAATGAAACCGTTCTCGCTTTTGCCAATAATATCCATAACCCCGAAGGCGGCACGCACTTGGTCGGTTTCCGCAGTGCCCTTACTCGCACTCTCAATAATTATGGACGCACAAAAAATATCCTGAAAGAAAAACAAGAAAATTTGAGTGGCGAAGATGTCCGCGAAGGCCTCACCGCCATTATCAGCGTCAAATTGCCTGAGCCTCAATTTGAAGGACAAACCAAAAGCAAACTCGGCAATGCCGAAATGAAAGGCTACGTTGAACAAATAATGGGCGACGCTTTTAATATCTTTCTAGAAGAACATCCAAAAGAGGCGGAAGCAATTATCGGCAAGTGCGTCTTGTCTGCTCAAGCACGCTTTGCCGCCCGCACTGCCAGAGCCACTATTCTGCGCAAAGGCGCTCTAGAGGGTATGACTCTACCGGGAAAACTGGCCGACTGTTCCAGTCGCCATCCGGAAGAATGCGAACTTTATATCGTTGAGGGCGACTCCGCCGGCGGTAGCGCCAAACAAGGCCGAGACCGTAAATTCCAGGCGATTCTGCCCTTACGCGGTAAAATCCTTAACGTTGAAAGAGCGCGCTTGGATAAAATGCTGGCCAATAACGAAATTAAAAATTTAATTATTGCTCTAGGTGCCAATATCGACGACCAATTCGATTTAGAAAAACTAAGATACCACCGCATCATTATCATGACCGATGCCGACGTTGACGGCGCTCATATCCGCACCTTGTTATTAACTCTATTCTTCCGCCACTTCGCCCCCTTAATTGAACAGGGGCACATCTATATCGCCCAACCGCCGCTTTATCAAATTAAAAAAGGAACAAATGTAGCCTATGCTTACAGTGACGAAGAAAAGCAAGCAAAAATAAAAGAATGGGGGGGTATTGCCGAGGAAATAGAAACCAGCGAAGAAGAGGAAAACGGTCCTCAAGAAATTATAGAAGCGGAAGAAAATGAAGATGAGAATAAAGACAGCGCCAAGAGTAAAACGCCGGCTAAAATAATGATTCAGCGCTACAAAGGTTTGGGGGAAATGAATCCGGAACAGCTTTGGAACACAACCATGGATCCAGCTAAACGCATCATCAAACAAGTAACGATTGAAGATGCTGCTAAGGCCGATCAAATATTCGACATGCTAATGGGTGATAATGTTACCCCCCGCAAAAACTTTATTCAAACCCATGCCAAGAAAGTAGAAAATTTAGATATCTAATATGCTGCCATACATAATCTATCCAATTATTGCCTTCTGTCTAGCTCAAGGCACAAAAGTATTGCTAAAAAGCACGCGCAAAAAACATTTCAATTGGCGTGACATCTTTGCTTATTCCGATATGCCGAGCGGCCATACTGCTACTGTCACCGCCCTAGCGACTATTGTCGGTTTACGTGAAGGTCTTTTCTCTTCCGGGTTTGCTCTCGCCTTCGTCTTTATGACGATTATAATCACCGATGCTATCGGCTTACGCAATTATCTTGGCCAGCACGGCAAAATCCTTAATGTTTTAGTTAAAGATTTAAAAGAAGACGACTTTTTAGACAATTCCTATCCGAAACAATTAGAACATATCGGCCACAC